>NZ_JAEKIW010000001.1 GCF_016757965.1 Archaeoglobus neptunius
GGATGCAAGAATTCTTGAGATCTACGAGGGTACGAGGGAGATCGAGCTTGAGGTCATTGGCAGATCACTGCTCGGCAAGATACCCTCAAGGCTGGGTACGGTGAGGAAGCATCCATTGATGTAAAAAATAGGTTAGTCTCCTGGAAGATCTCTTGAGATCCCCACGAGATATTTTGCGATATCTTTTTTCTTCTCAAAATCATAGCTTCTCCATATCGCAATGTCCTCCATCACCGGTGAACCTCCTCCGTGCACGCCTGCGACTGCATACACTCCTCCAAAAGATGAACAGAGAATGTTGGAAATTCCGTAAAGACAGCGATACACATCCTCCGCAGGAATGTCGCTTCTTCTCTTGATGTACTTTCTTATCAGTGGTCCTGTTTCGGGACTCAAAAAGTCTTCAGCGAAAGGCAGTGCTGCAGGCAGTCCACCAGCAAGTTCGGCAAGAATCTCAAGCTCCTTGTAGAAGTTAAGGCCTGCATGCCTTCTGCCTATATTCGCATACACCTCATTGGGCATGTAAGTTCCGGCAGGCGTTTTTGTTCCGTGAATTGCCGAGGCTATTCCGGCAGCGTAAACGAGCTCTGCAGTTGCTGCCAGTTCGACAAGCTTCTCTCTTACGTTGTGCTTTTCGTAAACCCCATTATAGTCTGCAATTAGGGCTCCGAATCCTGTTATGACGTCTGTTGTTGCTGGTTTGCATCCGGTGTAGCTGTGACGATGGAAGAGAGCGAAAAGATGTGCTGCGAGTGTGGCCTCTCTGTTCTCACCGCACAGAAAAACCCTGTCCCACGGAACGAAGACATCGTCGAATATAATCATATTTTCGTCATCACCCACCCCGCTCTGGGGCATTTTAAGTTCTTCTGGGGCCCTAAGTCTTGTTGTTCTGGCAATAATTTTAACTCCTTCAGTATCTGCAGGAATTGCGAATGCAACACTGTAATCTCTATCGTTTTCCGTCATCGCTCTTGTTGGAACCACTATTATTTCGTCCGCAACAGCAGCCATCGTTATGCAGTTCTTCGCTCCTCTGACCACTATTCCATCACTTCTCTTTTCAACAACCCGTACGTACATGTCCGGATCATCCTGCTGGTGAGGTCTCCTGCTTCTGTCGCCCTTAACATCGGTCTGAGCGCATGCAGCGACAAGATCCCTTTCCTGAAATTCCTTCAGGTATTCCAGAAATCTTTTGTGGTAATCGGTACCGTGAGCAATATCGGCAGCATAGGTTGCGATCGACAGGCCGTTGATTGCATCACATCCCATACAGCGCTGTATACATCCCCCAACAAGTCTGCAGATTTTTCTGGTCATCTCCTGCTTTTTCATCAGGTCTTCTGCAGTTTGATTTACGTGGGTAAATCTGTTAATTTTCTTACCGCTGATGTGAGATCTGGCAGTCAGAAGGTCCTTAAAATTCGGATGATCGACGAGGTCGAAGGTATGGGAAAGAGTGTATATGCCTCCTCCAAGTTCTGGCGAGTTTCTACCGACTTTCTTTCCTCTAACGTACACATTCGGCTTCATTTTATACAAATCTTCCTTGTATTCTTCCGAAGTTCGCATTTTCTTACCTCATCACTTAGATTTTAAAATTATCTCTCCTGCTAGACTCTCTCTATCACCACTGCCGCACCCTGCCCGCCTCCAACGCAGGCCGTTGCAACGCCATAGTCTCCACCCTCTTCCTGCAAAATTCTGGCGAGAGTCCCGATGAGCCGTGCTCCACTTGCAGCGAGCGGATGCCCTATAGCAATTGCACCACCCTTTACGTTAACTCTTTCCGGTTCTATCCCCAGTTCGTGTATGGCATAGAGAGTAACCACGGCAAAAGCCTCGTTTATTTCCCAGAAATCTATGTCCGTAACTTTCAAATCAGCCTTCTGCAGTGCCTTTTTGCTTGCAGGTACCGGACCCTTACCCATCACGTATGGTGGAACTCCTGCAGTGCCATAGGAAACAATTTTTGCGAGAGGGTCAAGGCCCAACTCCGCGATTTTCTTTTTAGAAGCCAGAAGCAGTCCGGTAGCTCCCGCATTTAAGGGCGAGGAATTGCCGGCTGTAATTACACCTCCTGGCTTGAATGCCGGTGGAAGAGAGGCTATTTGCTCGAGGGTTGTATCTGGCCTTATCGACTGGTCTGAGTCAACAACGATAGTCGAACCATCTGCCTGCCTTGCTTCAACGGGAATGATCTCGCCTTTAAAGTATCCCTCTTTGAGTGCTTTTGCAGCCATCTGATGGCTTCTCAGACTCCATCTATCGAGATCTTCCTTGGTGAGATATCCGGCCTCCTCAAACAGTCTTTCAGCAGTTAAACCCATCACAAAACCTGTGGCCATGTCATATTCTCTGTATTCCTCTCCTGCAAGTTTCAGATTGGGGCTGATATGCGGGTTGTCCGTGCCCATGGGAACCCTTGTCATGTGCTCGTATCCACCCGCTATTGCCACATCAACATTGCCCGTCGCTATTTCGAGGTAGGCATAGGCAGTTGTTATGAGTGATGAGGCGCACTGCATGTCCATATGGGTCGTGGAAGTTTCTACAGGATATTTCGCAAGCAGTGCCGGGCCCTTTCCTCCATATGCCCAGTTCTCCCATACGGGAAAGGCGCAACCGACCAGGATTCTTTCGACTTCCTTTTTTTCAATTCCTGCCATTTCGGGTAGCTTTTCGAGAACCACCGCCATCAATTCGTCTCCCCTATTCTGGTGAAAGACATCTCTCTCGGGCTTTTTCGGTCTGCTTCTGGAAAATGCAGTTCTTGCATATTCCGCAATATATACTTCCTCCACGAAATCACCTCCTACTTATCCTCCACTCCTAACAATCCCGGGATACGTGTCTTCGGGTTTTTCAGCCAGAATCTGTCCTCTCCGAAATCCGAAATTTTTACCATCTATCGTGAACTATCCTTCTTTATTTTTAAAATTTTTCGTTTTCTACGAAAATTATTTTTGAAACATTCATAAAAAATGCATTTTGTCAGATTCTTTCAATTGGTGTCCTGTAAGATTTGTTCCAGCCAGCAGACTTTTATTTCATTTGCCGATTAATAAACTTTCAGAGCCGAGCAAAAATTTTTATTTTAAAATTCTCTGTTAGAACTCATGATTCTGAATGAGGAGGATTTTAAAAAGGAGGGTATCAGATTAGCGGCATTTCTAATGGCAGAAAGTGCGAGAACGGCTCCGAAGTCCAAAGGTGAGGACGTAATCGAAATCGTTTATGCTGATGGTAATGAACTGGAGAAACTGGCGTTAAAGATGGAAGAACTGGCATCCGGTGGTGACAGGGACTTTTTAAGAGATGCCGAGAGTCTGAGAAAATCACAGGCTGTGTTACTTTTAGGGGCGAAGGGTGAGAAAACTGTTGGGGTGAACTGCGGAGCATGCGGCTTCGAGAGTTGTGCCGAATTTAAGAAGGCTCAGCGGGGAGGGGAGAATTTCATCGGGCCTAATTGCGCCTTTAGAATGATCGATCTTGGAATTGCCCTTGGCTCGGCAGTTAAACTTTCCGCTGTGATCGGTGTTGATACGAGGATAATGTACAGAATCGGGATAGCAGCGAAGAAACTCGGTATGGTGGATGCCGATGTTGTGATGGGCATTCCGATTTCAGCGACAGGAAAAAGCCCTTATTTTGATAGAGCGTTCAAAAAATAAGTTTCAGAGTGGAAAGAAAATTTTATTAATTATTTTGAGGTGCTGGAGTCCAAATGACGTCAATAAAGCGGAAATATTTGCTTGTGCTGGCGTCAGTATTTCTTGCAATAATCCTGGTCATTTCAGTGTATGCCTACTTTGCCACATCCAAGGCCTTTGAAGCTGTTGGGATGGAGGAAGTTTTGGAACATTCCACGATTGTGGAGGATGCCCTCTACAGGGAGCTCGAAGAAATTGATAGGCTCTGCAGCGATTGGGCTTACTGGGATGATACCTACCGGTTTATCGCTGATCCCAATGAGGAGTACATCCGATCCAACCTGGTAAACGAGACCTTTGCCGACATCCAGATGAACTACATCGTTTTCGTAAACAAAAGCGGAGGTATTGTTTACGCCGGAGCATACGACTGGAAAAACGATACCCCGATGAATTTTTCGAGCAGGTTTCTTGATTTTGTGAGGCAGGTGGATGGAGAGTTCACGGGAGTGGTTAAGCTTGACAGAATTCTGCTGGTTTCGGTAAAAAGTATACTGCCCAGCAATGAAAGCGGGGAGGCAAGGGGATATCTGATATTCGGAAGGTATCTGTACCCGGAGAAAATCTCGCAGATATCCGGCTTTCCTGTGAGCATTGTTGATGCCAGGTTTGGAAATGTAACCTACCAGTACAGCGGTGATAACCTGGTGGTTTATGTACCGATAAGGGATTTCAAAGGTGGGGTTGCTGGAAACTTCGTTTTCAAGATTCATCCATTCTGGCATGAAGTTTTCTACACGTATGTTACGGGACTCATTGCATTTATAATGCTGTCGACAGTTCTCTTTGGTATTGCAGTGGGGGTCGTACTCTACAGAGACCTCAGAAGAATCCTAGAAATTCAAAAATTTGTGAGCAGAGTTGGGGGTAATTTTGAAGATAGGCTGTCTGTAAGCGGTAGTGATGAGATATCTGAGCTGGGGAAGCAGATAAACCAGATGCTGGACAGAATTGAGCTGTCGTTCAAAAGAATTGCTCTCCTTACCGACACTCTGAAGTTCATGAACAGGATGTTAAGACATGAAATAAAGAACAGGCTAACCTCCATTGTAGGGTTTCTGGAGGTGGGTATGGAGAGCATGGATGTAAAGTACTTTGAGAGGTCTCGTGACATCGCACTGGACACTTCCAGACTGATAGACAGGTTGAGGGTGCTTGAGAGATCGTTTCTCAGTTATGAACCAAAGGCAATTGACATTGGCTCTGTTGTGGAGGATGTTATGAGGAACTACAATGTGGAGTGGGATATGAAAGGCAATGCCAGAGTTATGGCTGACGAAGGTCTGTATACTGTATTTGAGAATCTTGTTCAAAATGCAATTGTCCACGGGAATGCCACGAAAATAGAATTTGAAGTTCTTGATTATGGAGAGGTTGTTGAGATACTGGTAAAGGACAATGGAAAGGGAATTCCAGATGAGCTGAAAGGCAGGGTTTTCGAGGAGGGTTTTTCGACGTCATCGGGATACGGTTTTGGGCTTTACATAGTTAAAATGCTCGTTGAAAGATATGGAGGTGCGATCTCTCTTTACGACAATAAGCCATGTGGAGCGATTTTTTCGATAAGGTTACCTAAGGCTTTTTAGGTCTTATCGGAACCCGTCTCTCGTAGCCGCAGTTCAGGCATTTGATTATCACCCTGCTCTTCCTCACCCTCACCCTAAATTTTTCGGCCCTGTATGGATAGAGACATTTTTTGCAGTAAGCCATTTTCAACTCTTTTGGTATTCTCACCCTGTATTTCATTGCAATTTTTCTTGCAAGCTCTATGTATCTTCTTGAGAGTTCGTAATCCTTATTTTTCCACTCCTGCGCTCTCTCGATAAGGAAAACAACTCTCTCTCTTGCCATTCTGTTCTCTCTCTTTTTATCCCTTCTCAGCACGGGTAGTGGTAAACAACAAAGATAAATAGTCTTTTGTTCTTTCAGCCATTATGAAATTTGACCCCCAGAAATACAGAGAACTCTCCAGGAAAGACTTTGAGGAAGCATGGCGAATGGGTGGTGAAGTGCTGGGCATCAGAAATCCGAATGACGTCTACCCCAGAATCGGTTATGAATTCGGGAGAGAACATCCGGTCTTTAGCACAATCGAGAAGCTGAGAAGGGCGTATATCTCCATTGGATTTACCGAGGTCATAAACCCGCTTATAGTGGAGGATGTACATGTGAGAAAGCAGTTTGGCAGAGAGGCTCTGGCAGTGCTGGATAGATGTTTCTACCTGGCATCCCTGCCAAAACCAAATGTTGGAATGTCGGCAGACAAAATTCGAAAGATTGTGAACATTACTGGAAAAGAATTTGACAGCAAAAAACTTCAGGAAGTTTTTCATAGATACAAAAAGGGGGAGATAGATGGGGATGATCTGAGCTATCTGGTTGCTGATGTCCTGGATGTCGATGACATAACAGCCGTCAGGGTTCTTGACGAGGTTTTCCCCGAGTTCAAGGATCTGAAACCTCAGGCGGGCACCCTAACTCTCCGGAGCCACATGACCACAGGATGGTTCATAACTCTCAGTCACATTGCAGATAAGCTCCCCCTGCCAATCAAACTCTTCAGCATTGACAGATGTTTCAGAAAGGAACAAGGTGAGGACGCAACGAGACTGTACAGCTACTTTTCTGCGAGCTGTGTTGTTTTGGACGAAGAGGTTGGAGTTGATGATGGAAAGGCAGTTGCAGAGGCACTACTCAGACAGTTTGGTTTTGAAAAGTTCAAATTCAGGAAGGATGAAAAGAGAAGCAAGTATTACATACCGGATACACAGACCGAGGTTTTTGCCTTTCATCCGATGCTGGTTGGCTCTCACACCAAGTACAGCGATGGCTGGATTGAAATCGCAACTTTCGGAATTTACTCTCCAACAGCTCTGGCTGAGTACGACATAGAGTATCCGGTGATGAATTTGGGACTGGGGGTCGAAAGGCTGGCGATGATTCTGCATGGCTATGATGATGTCAGAAAAATGGTGTATCCGTACATCTTTGGCGAAGTCAAAATCAGCGATCTGGATATAGCAAGGGGGATAAAGATAAGGGCAGTACCGCAAACGCAGGTTGGGTTGAAAATAGCACAAAAAATAGTCGAGACAGCCGAAAAGAATGCATCAGCACCGAGCCCGTGCAGCTTTCTCGCTTTTGAGGGGGAGCTATTTGACAGGGAGGTAAAAGTTTACGTTGTTGAGGAGGAAGAGAACACGAAACTCTGTGGTCCGGCCTATGCAAATGAAATAGTCGTACATCACGGGGATATATACGGAATTCCTAGAACCAAAAAGTGGAAAAGCTACTTTGACGAGGGTGTGAGCACGGGAGTGAGATATATAGACTCCTTTGCATATCTTGCAGCGGAGAGAATAGAGGAAGCAGCAATGTTTGGCAGGGATGATGTTGTCGTGCGGGTCAGGGTGGTTGAAAATCTCTCGGATGTTAACATGTACATTCACGAAAATCTCAGGAGATATGTTATCTCCAGGAGAGGTAAAATTGATGTCAGAGGACCCATGTTTGTAACGGTTAAGGCCGATATTGGTTAGATCGGGATGAGGAGTCTCAGATAGCCAATGTAGGGGATTCTGAACTTTGCGACACCTATGATCCATTCCTTCTTTACGGGCTTTATTTTTTCTCCGATGGGTGAAAAAGCACCTGGAACTGCCTGATCAGGAAGCTGATTGGTTCTTACGTTATCACCCTGAGTGATATACCCGTCGTTTTCTGCAATCTGATTTGTGTAAACGAGTTTTCCATTAACTAGAGCAGGAATGTGCTCTCCCTTATGCACGTACGCAATTGCACGGTGTATGATTGGCTTGCCGTAACCGTTGGGTTTGTAGACGATAACGTCACCATAATTACCGAAGCTCATGTAACCTGTTTTCACACCTTCTTCCCATGTAACCACTCCACCGTTTCTATCCACTCCAACTAAAATAATCACATCACCTTTATACATGTGTGGCTCCATGCTGCCAGACTCAACCGCAACCATAAAGGGCCATGTGCCTGTTAGGGCAATTCCACCACCGATTATGACCGCAACGATAATTAATGTTGAGACCACATCTTTTATGAACTGAACAGACTTCGATTCATTACTCATGCTTAAAGGAGGAGAGGGGATGGTAATTAAAAATATCGATGTGGCCACGGTGGCGAAAAAATTTCTGGTGAAGGGATACAACATAGACCCAAGAGCGGCAGAGCTTGTTTGCAGTTTTGGCAGTTTTAATGATGAACTTGTATCCGAGATATGTAAAATTGCGAGAGGCAAGTTTATTATTTGCGAGGAAGACGTCAGGGCTGCTATAAGAAAATTCAGCTCATCCAAGAAAGATATCAAACAGACTGCTGTAGATTCGGGATTAAAAGAAAAAAGAGAGGATAGAGAGAGTTTGAGGATACTGATGGACGTAACTGGTAACTCTGTGTGTGAGGGCAAGATTGATGATTTTGTTGTGTACTTCAACTCAAGACTCGAGAAACTGTCCAGAATTTTAAAGAGCAGAATCTACCCGACACCAATCGCCCATGTTGGAAAGAGGAGGATAGAAACGGTGAACGTGGTGGGAATGGTCACCAATGTCTGGGAGAGAGGAGAGAAGTACATTATCCAGCTTGAAGACTCTACGGGCAGCATAAACTGCCTTGCGACGGGGAAAAATGCTGAAATTGCTTCAGAACTTTTGGGTGATGAGGTCATCGGTGTGACGGGTAAGCTGAGGGGAAAAACCATCATTGCAGATAGAATAATTTTCCCTGACGTGCCCGTAAATGGAAACGGCGGGAAGAAAAGGGATTTTACAATTATCTTTCTTTCGGACACGCACTTTGGAAGTAAGGAGTTTCTGGAAAGAGAGTGGGACCTTTTTATCAGATGGCTGAACGGCGAACTGGGGGATAGAAAAGGTGAAGAACTGGCTGAAAGTGTGAAGTATATCGTAATCGCAGGAGACGTTGTGGATGGTATAGGAGTATATCCGGGTCAGGAGAACGATCTCGAAATAATGGATATCTATGGGCAATACGAAAGTGCAGCAGAGCACATAGATAGAATTCCGAGGAGAATAAAGATAATCCTCGCCCCTGGCAATCACGATGCTGTGAGACAGGCGGAACCCCAGCCTTCACTGCCAAAGGAGATACGGGATCTTTTTTCGGGCAACGTGTATCATGTTGGCAATCCGGCTTTTATCGAGATCGAAGGCGTTAAAGTTCTGGTATATCACGGGAGAAGCTTCGACGACATTGTTGCCAAAATACCCAGGCTGAGCTATGATGAACCGCAGAAGATCATGGAGGAACTCCTGAAAAGAAGACACCTCAGCCCGATGTATGGAGGACGAAGTCCAATGGCTCCCGAGAGGGAGGACTATCTGGTTATAGAGGAAATACCTGACATTCTGCACTCGGGACATATCCATACATACGGTACCGGGTTTTACAGGGGGGTTTTCATGGTCAACTCATCTACCTGGCAGGCTCAGACTGAATTTCAGAAAAAAGTAAATCTCAATCCCATGCCCGGAAACGTTGCGGTCTATCGTCCCGGAGGAGAGGTCGTCAGACTGAGATTCTATGGTGAGTAAGATGAGTTATCTGGTTCTAAGCTGGAATTACGCTGACAAACTCTGCAGAAGAATCGCTTTTGATATCTTTGAGGATGGATTTTGTCCTGACTCGGTAGTTGCTCTGGCGAGAGGCGGAGTTTTTGCTGGAAATCTTTTGTGTGATTATCTTGATGTGGACGAGTTTTTCTGCCTCGATATCGATAAAGGTGATCGTATTGCTGGGAAAAGGGTTCTGGTGGTTGACGATTTCATAAACACCGGCAGAACCATGAGGAGGGCACTTGAGCTGGTTGAGGCGGAGGAGGTTAAGACCGCATCGCTCCTCATGCTCGAGCGATCAGAGTTCATACCCGACTACCTCGGGGACTACATGACTGACTACGCCTGGATTATATTCCCGTGGAATTTTGTTGATGATATCTCCAGACTCATTCTGGAAATTCTTGAAATGGAAGTGGAGGTCAGCCAGCCGAAACTCAAGAGACTGCTTTCAGAGAGAGGATTGAATCCGTTCAGTCTTGAAACTGCTATTCCTGGCAGATTTGAGGAAGTATTGAGGGTACTTGAACTGAGGGGACTCGTTGAGAGGAGAGTTGAAGAGGGGAGAATTTACTGGAGGATACTGAAATGATAGGGATCGTCGGTGGTACCCACATTCTTGAAATTGAGGTACTGTCCGATGTAAAGGAGGTACAGATTGAAACCCCCTATGGCCGTGCTGAAGTAGATATCGGCAGGATTGACGGAATCGATGTTGCTATCATACAGAGGCACGGAAAGAGGAAAGATAAACCTCCACACAGAATCAACCACGCAGCAAATTTCTTTGCTCTGAAAACTCTTGGTGTGAGGTACACGATAGGTATGGGCTCTGTGGGATGTCTGAGGGAAGAGTACGAATTGCCCTCTCTGATAATTCCGGACGACTATATAGATTTTTTCAGCGGAATAACCGTTTTTAACGACTCACTTGTGCATGTAACACCAGGATTTGACGAATATCTCAGAGGGGTTTTGCTGGATACGGCAAAAGATATTTCGAGCTTTCCTGTAATAGAGAAAGGGGTGTATTTCCAGACAAAAGGGCCGAGACTCGAGACCCGTGCAGAGATTGCAATGATAAAGAACTTTGCAGACTGCGTCGGAATGACTGCAGGGAGTGAGGCGACTGTGGCTAGAGAGCTGGGGATGAGCTATGCGGTAATCTGTACGATGGACAACTATGCTCACGGGATTAAAAATGAGGTTGTAGATTACAGAGAAATCGTGATGAGGGCCAGAGAGAACGCTGAAGAATGTTTGAAAATCGTAAGTGAGGCGGTGAAAAGAATCTGGCATGAAAAATTCCTAAAGACATAAGCCTTATATAGTAATACAACTACACTAATAAAAATGCATGCTGCACTGATAGAGTCGGTGGTCAAGATACTGATAAAGGCTGATTTTAATGTTGCTGACTTAGCTGAGACTAAGCCTCGCTGCTTTGACGTTGTGGCGAGGAAAGACAACACAGTTTTGATTATCAAGGTTCTGTACAATGTCGATTCCCTCAAGCCCGAGGCTGCCGATGAAATGAAGAAGCTGGCAAAGATTCTCGAGGCAAGCCCCCTGGTTGTGGGAGAAAGGTTCAAATTTGATTTTCTTGAAAGGGGGGTTGTGTACACCCGTTATAGCTTGCCTGTCATCAACCTTGCAACATTTTACGATTTCATTCTTGAGGGCATTCCGCCGTACATATTCTCTGCCCCAGGAGGTTATTATGTAAAGCTGGACAGTGAGAAAATAAGGGAGGCGAGAGAGAAGCTTGGAATAAGTATTGGAGAGATGGCAAAACTTCTCGGTGTTTCGAGGAGAACTATCAAGAAATATGAGGAGGGAACTGATACCTCTCTGTCAATAGCAGCTAAAATTGAGGAGGTTCTTGGTACATTTGCAATAAAGCAGATAGATCTTCTGAATTTTACCAAGGTAAATTTTGAGGAGGAATGTGAGGCCGAATTTGAGGGTCGGGAGGGAGAAATTCTCGATCAGCTCAGGGTAATCGGACTATCAGTTTACCCGGTCAGGCAGGCTCCTTTCGATGCCGTGTCAAGGGTTGAAAAGTTGGATCAGGAACAGATTCTAACAGGGGTCAGACAGGTGAGGGAAATAGAAAAAAGAGCGAGACTCCTTGGAAGAATTTCAGAGGCTCTTGAGACAAAGGCTGCGTATATCACCGATAAAGACTGCAAGAAAAAGGTTGATTCGGTTGTTTTTGTGCTTAAAGAGGAGCTTTACTCTGTCAGCACTCCGAAAGATTTTATTTCCCTTTTGAAGGAAAAAAGCTCTGAAAACTGAGGTGATGGTATATGCTGGAGTATCTGTATCCGTTAAGAACCTATCTGATAGTTTCGGGAGTTGAGAGGCCCAACGTGATGACAGCGGACTGGGTTGTACCTCTCTCGTTCACACCTCCTATGCTTGGGGTTGCCATTGGCCATACAAGGTACACCCACGGACTAATCAAGGAGTGCGGGGAGTTTGTTGTTGCCGTTCCGACAATCGAGTTGCTCAGGGAAGTGTGGATCGCAGGCACCATGAGCGGTGGGAAGAGTGATAAGATGGAGAAGCTTGGATTGACGCTGGTAGAATCGAAAAGCGTGAAGGTGCCGTCTATCAGAGAGTGTCAGGCGAACATCGAATGCAGGGTTGTTAAGGAGGTGGATGTGGGTGATCACACGCTCTTTGTTGGGGAGATTGTCAGCGTTACTCACGGGGATGCCTTCAGGGACGGGAGGCCTGATATCAGCTATAGGTTTGTCATGCACGCTTCATTCGGCAAAAACTTCACGACAAATTCGGGCGAAAGATTTTCGCCATAAAAATTTTTGAAAATCACTCCTTTCTGGAGAGGTATATCAGGGCAACATAGGAACCGGCGAATAGGGAGACCAGGAAGAAGGTTGCTATTCTGTAAATGCTGCTCTGTCTGTTGAGTTCCATGATTCTCTCCTCCTGCTGAGCCAGTTCATCCTTTTTTTTCTCCAGTTCTTGACTGGTTTTGTTCAGGTTTAGCTTGATTTTTTTCAGCTCGTTTTTAAGAACTCCATTCTCCAGCTCAAGCATTCTCATGTTAATCTCGGCATCTCCAAGCTTGGATTTCAACTCTTTGATTTCCTTCTGGAGGGCATTTGTTTTTAAATTCAGATTTTCAACTTTTTTCTCGAGGGCCATGTTTTCCCTTTCTATAGCAGCAGCGTAGCCTGTTATGTTACTGCAGGATAACCCTGAAACTTCTATTTCCACCAGCTCTTTTCCGTCAGCGTAAACTTTCTTTATTCCCTCCGTGCAGTTTATTCCGATTTTCAGCTCGTGAACTCCTGGTGTTGCCATGAGTGTGCTGTTCAGGTTCTCCACGAAGTACATGCATGCGTCACTCACATTCAGCATTGCAGGCTCGGTAATGTTAAGATTTACAACATCACCCGGATTTGCCTGCAGGGTGGCCTGCATTGCTGCTAAACTGAGCAGGATGAATATTGCCGGATTCACACCAATCCCTCCATAACCATATTTATTTCGTTAACTATTCTGTCCATCTCTTTCCTTGAGATGTCTCTGGCAATTTTGGCGTGAAGGATGACATCTGGATTTGCCTGGGCAACAAAGATTCTTCTGTCTTCTCCCGCCAGCACAATTTTGTTTGAGTTGAGCAGTCCTCTGGCAACCTTCAGTAGTTCAGGTGCAATTGCCGCATCCTCCTCAGCCGTTGAGCTGTTGGAAACTATCGGCAGCCCATCAGGGGTGAGAATTGTAATCTCGCCCAGAATGTATTTATCGCTCAAATAGTCTACGAACTCGCTCAAATCCGAAGGCGGAGTCAACACCTGTGTTTCTGACACCTGTTTTTCAATTGTCGTGGAAATTGAAGAAATTTTTGCCCTTCTGACCTCCTCTTCTTTTTCTTTCTCTTCTCTTAGAGCTGCGGATATGAACTTCCACGTAATACCAAACCCCAGAACTCCACCAACCACTGTGGCGAGTATCTCGTACATCATATCACCTTAAAAACTTTGCAATACCGTTAAGGTCAGCTTTTTCAAGTTCTTCTGCAAACTTGAATGCGTCTTCAATTGTGCTGAGATTGATCTTCTTTGATTCTCTGGCTATCTTTTTTATAAAAATCTTGGCTGCTCCGAGATTTCCTCTGCTCACCTCAACAATAGCTGCAACATTGTTTTTCTCAAAGTACAGGGCATTGCTGTTTAGCAGAATTACGGCATTCCTGATACCCAGTTTATCAAGCTCACTGAGAATTTCTCTGAATTTATCCGCACCCTCTCCATGTTTTCTGAATTCATCACCGATTTTCAGGAGATAAGATTTTATCATAGATGTTCACCTCTACATCTCTGATTATCTCCATAATGTTTTCCTTTTTTGTTGGGAAGCAGATAAACTCAGATCCGTTTCTCAAAATCACGACTTTGGTATCGTCGTATGTGAATACTCCCATCCTGAACTTTTCGGGGAGAATGGAGGTAATATTGCAAAACTTCTCCATCAGTTCTACCTCTTCGTCACTTAGCAGGTAGACGTCAGCTATTTTTCCGTCTTTGATAATACATGCACCGTGACCTGTGGCGGAGTAAATTTTTTTCAACATTACCGAAAAATATGCCTTTAGTTATTTATTAAATTTTCCTCATTCTCATGTGAGTATCATGTTCTCGACCTGTGGTTGTTTAGGATGGAGGAGAGTCTTGCATCCAGTCCTTCAGTGAGCATAAGAAAAGCCGGAACGACGGTTAGGGCAGCAAACAGACTGAACAGTATTGCGATAAGTGCGATGAAACCAAAATTCTGGATGATGGGGAATGATGAGAACATCAGTGAGCCAAAACCTCCAGCCATGGTTAAAGCGGAGGTTGTTATAGCCTTTCCTGTCCTCTCTATTGTCCTCCTTACCGCATCTACCGGTGAAAACTTCTCCCTCTCCTCAAAGTATCTTTCGAGGACATGGATCGAGAAATCTATGCCGAGACCGAGCGTGATGGAGTTCAGAGCGATTGACATCATGGTCTGCTTCGTCCCGGTGATGAACATAACTGTGTTCAGCACGCCTATCACCGAGGTAATGGCTATCAGCGGAACTATTGCCTTTCTTAAAGACCTGTAAACGAAAAGCAGTAGCAGAATTATCAGGATATAGGCAGTGGCTGTCATAGTCGTCTGTCCGGAAGTCATCAACCTGCCCATTTCTCCGTAGATCACCGGCCCCCCGGTCACGTAGAATCCACCGTGCCATCCAAAATACTCGACATCCTTTTTAAGGGCGTTATAGAGAGAAATGTACTCCTCCTGAGTGTCTGCATTGGAATAAAAGTGAACAGCCACAAGGTTTCCGCTTATGTACCGGCTTACTTCCGATTCAGGAAGAGAGTTGAGGATGTGCGTAAGCTCTGCATCGCTTTCAGGCAGCCCACTCAATCCATAGGCTTTTCTGACATCTGAAATGAGCTTGGTAATCGAGCTGTAATCGTAAACAAGCTCTTCCTTCGAGACGATGTATCTGGACAACTTGTCTATTCTGTTCAGAGTATCGGCGTTTATTTCATCGGTCACGAAAACGATTGTATACGTTGACTGCCCACCCACTATTCTTTCAATCTCGTTGAATCTCTGAATTGCCGGCAGATCCTGTGGCACATACTTGTTATAGTTGGTTTCGAGTCCGATTTGGGGAGCGGAGTACGCACCGAATAGGACTATCAGGAAGGCGGCGATAAGAATCCCCGTCGGGCGGGATGCAGTCAGTGTTGAGATCGCAGAGAGTGAGCGTTCAAGAAGCCCGACCCTTTCAGGACTTTCTCTTATCTCGACCTTTCCACGTGAGTTCCAGTGATCTATAAGCTTCAACACGGCAGGAAGGAAAGTCAGGGTGAGCAGATAGGCGAAGATGAGTCCGAGGGATGCAATTATCCCGAACTGCGCCATTGATGGGATACCGGGAGCCAGCATTGACATGAAGCCGATAACAGTTGTAACAAGGGCCATGATAATTGCCAGCCCGGTTCTGGTTACAGAAATTACGATGGAATCGTCAACGTTTCTCCCTTCTTTTCTCTCCTCCTCGTATCTGTTCTGCAACTGTGCCCCATACTCGATTGCGAGGCCTATGAGCATTGGCAAAGCTCCGTTGGTATGCTCGGAGAGTGGAATGCCAAGCAGAGGCATTATTCCGTAAACAATCTGCACCGAAAGTACCGAGATTAACAGGGGCATAAAGGCTGTGTATTTTTTCCTCACCGCTCCGCTGAAGGTGACGAACAATATGGCGATCATCAGGACTATCGAGATCACCATTGTTATGCCAAAACTCCTTCCGATCTCCTTCTCAATCTGGTAGTTAAGAGCGGGTCTCCCGGTAAGCTCCAGTGTAAGTCCTGTTGGTGGATTGCTGAAGTCTATTGCCTTTTCAACCTCAACTGCAACCTCTTCCTGCTTGTTTTTGTCAGCAGTACCAAGCTGTATAATCATCATTGCAAGAGTTGGTTTTGGAACCAGATCGGAGGCATAACGATCTGTCAGCTCACTTATCACGGACTCATCCGAAGGCAGATAGCCGTAAATTTCAGAAACTATTGAAGCTGGAGACACGACACTGCTAACTCCATCTATTTTCTCGATTCTGTGCTGTAGATCGAGCAGGTATCGGTATGTTTCGAGAGTTACAACTTCATCTCCTTTGATTAGTACAAAAAGCTGATCCGCTCCAACTCCGAAATCCTTCTGGTAGAGCTGGTACTGTTTGTAGATGACATTATCCTTGCTGAACATTGATTCCGTGCCAGAGGTCAGGGTGACATTTTGGGCCGAGATGGCGGAGAGTATGATGATTATGGAAATAACTGATACCACGAATCCCGGTCTTCTGGCAACGAATCTGGCTATTTTGTCAAGTGTTTCGGCGAACATTTACCTTTTCCTCAGATATACGATCACCGATACAACCACTATCAGCACGACAATTCCGTAAAGCACGTAAGGCGGTCTGGCAGGGGTGACTTCGATTATTGCCTTTGTTGGTTCGCTGAAAGCCCATTCACCCTCCGGATCTTTGTATTTAACTTCGAGGTTGAGGGCGTAAACCTTTGGCGTTGCATCGCTGTCTACAGAGATTTTGAAACTGGCATTGGCGGATTCTCCGGGCTTCAGATTTCCGAGATAAGCCGTGTCATCCGATGAGGAGAAAGGATCGACAATGGTCAGTCTGGCTGTTGCATCCTTGACCTCAAACTGCCCCGCATTCCTGACAGTAAATGTGATTATCTTGCTTTCTCCCGCAGCTATCCTGGGTTTCCCGATTACCTTGAATTCCATTTTTGGATTTACCTTAACCCCTATTCTTATCGGGTCAAGCTCTATGTACTCGTCCATGGACTTGAAAACAACAGTGATGTCCGCCGGGTATGTGACGGGATTGGCTTCACTGGAAGCTTTGAGTTTGAACACAGCAGTAAAGTCCTCTCCTGCCTTCACATCCCCAACGTAATATTCCGAGCTTAGAACAGAAAGCGGTGGCTGGGCGGTAATTTTTACACTCACGTCCTTAAGGTCCGTGTTGCTGGTGAGGATTACGGTCACATCTCCTCTGGCGTTTACGTAGACTCTGCTTTCGACGTTTTTAACCTTGATTTCGGGAGCATCCTTAACCTTTATGCCAAAGGTTGTGCTGTCACTCTCCGTCAGCTTTCCGTAGTCATCGAGATATACAGCCTTTATGTGGAGCGGATACACTCCCCCCTCTTTCATGTTAATCTTTAGATAGAACGTTGCCTCGGCAGTTTCGCCGGGTTTGAGGTCTCCGATATAGTAGGTGGCAAGCCCTCCTTTTGCTGATGCCGTCCCACCGGGTAATGTAGCCATACCGGGCATTCCTGTCAGCCCCATGCCACCTGCTTCCGGCATGACTGGCAGATTTTGCATCCCAATCACCCCTGCCGCACCCTGAGGTTCCGCACTTGCTGCAAAACTCAACCCACTTGCCTCAATGCCGGAAGGGGTGTCGAGAACAAGATAGGCGCTCCTGGCGGTCTTATCTCCAACGTTTTTCACTGTTACAGTAATCTTGCCCTTGCTTTCTCCGTAGAGGTTATATGATTTCACCTCCACAACCTGAAGAGTAACGGGCTTTTGCTCAACATGGATCGTTAAGGGGATTGTATCAGTCTTTCTGGTATACGTCAGCTCGTAGTACTGTGTCTGGTACTGGTAGACGTAAACTATGGTTCCGTTGCCGGTCGGCGTTCCGCTGTTGAGCTCTATATTTTCCTGCTCCGGGACAGTTGTAATGGGGAACGGTACAAGTGAGTCAAGACGATCGATTATGTAATACTCAACCTTCAGATTGAGTTTGTAGTCTCCCGGACTGACAGCATCACCAATTTCGATCACGAAGTTCAGTGTTTGTGGTTGCATGGGCGGGAGAGCTGGCAGATTCTGTTCAGGTGTTTTGACCGTTATCCCCTCACACCCCTCCAGTGCAATATCAACATCGTAGGCTGTAAAAAGCATGTTCTCCCGTCCGGAGAAGAACTTTGCTTCACCACTGTTTGCATATTCAATTTTTTCGTTTTTTGCATCGTTGAAGATCACAACTGTAAGGAGGTTCTCAGCTCCCCTCTGGAAATAGTTGCTGCCGTATTTTGACCCGTAATAAGAAACCTTTATTTCGGGTTTTTTTTCGTAATCAAGTGCTGACGCAACTCCGGAAAGCAGAATCAGTATCGTCAGGACAAGCAATACCCTCCTCATCTCAATCACCTGTCGTAGTAGCAATGACGAAACGATTATTTATACCTTACGATAACTTATATCGATGGCTCTGATAGAGGTGCTGAAAAGTTTTGGTTTAAGCGAATATGAGGCCAGGGCTCTGATTGCACTGATCTCAAAAGGCACTCTGACAGCGAAGGAAGTTTCCGAGATGAGCAGGATACCGAGAACTTCAGTATATGATGTAATGGACTCGCTTGTTTCAAAGGGGCTTGTGGAGTCATTTGGCAAGCCCAGAAAGTTTAAAGCATTAAGTGCAGGGGAGATAATCTCCATTCTCTCGAGGAGAGTTAATGAGAACATAAATATCCTTCAGAAAGAGTTGCCCAAGCTTGAAACTGAAGAGATTGATGTTATAAGGGTATACAGAGGAGAGGTTGTACTGGAAAAATTTAAGGAGCTTGTTAACAGTGCGAGGGAGGAAATTGTGGGAGTGCTGTCATATATCCCTGAAAGTGTTGCGGAAATTCTTAAGAATGCAAAATGCAGACTCATATTGATCTCATCCAACGCAAGTAAAATCAAAAACGCAGAAACATACGAATTCAGGAAAAAAGAAGAGGTTGCGAAGGGGTTCAAGAAGTTCTGTCACGGTCTGTTCATATTTGACAACCAGAGGACGATGTCGATATTTCTTAACGGAACGCAGATTGCAATAGTGAGTGAAAGCTCGGCTCTAATCGAGTTTTCCAGGATGGTTATCGAACCCGTGATTGAGTTTATGAAGCTCAACTCGAAATAGTTTTTTGTCTCATTCACAACCGGTACTTGTGATTGACCTTCATGTCCACTCTTCGTACTCTGATGGAACGGCGGGAGTCGAGGAGATAGCCAGAAAAGCAAGGGAAATGAGGCTTAAGGCCATTGCAATTGTTGACCATTCCATCGAGCTGCACTTCGGGCTGACGGAATCCAAGGCAAAGCTGAGGCAGATCGATATTGATAATGCCTCATCCCTCTATGGATTGAAGATCTACAGCGGAATAGAGTGTGGAATAAATGCGATCGGAGAAATTTCACTTCCCGATTTTGACTTCGATTTTGTTATAGCATCAGTTCATGAGCCTGTTTATGGAGAAGATTATTACAGAAGGTTGTTAGGATGTATGGAGAGATATGAAGAGGTGGATGTGATCGGACATCCATTTTCAAAGCTGTTTGGATTTGATGGTAGAATGGCAGAGCTTGACGAGAAAGTTCTTGATGTCGCCGAGCAGCTTGGGATCGCTATCGAGGTAAATTCTTCTCATAAGTCGCCTCCCGATCACTTTCTCGAACTCTGCAGGGGTAGAAAAATCCTGTATTCTGTTGGAAGCGATGCTCACACTCTTGCGAAAATTGGTGATGTGGGCTGGAGTTTTGAGAAGGCTAAAAAATATATGACGGGAGCCAAACTCTTCAATCCATGAAGTGCATCACATTAACTGTAGACGCCATCATTCCTTATGGTGGGAAGATCGTGCTTATAAAAAGGATGAACGATCCGTTTAAGGGATACTATGCTCTGCCAGGGGGTATAGTCGAGTATGGGGAGAGGGTGGAGGACGCAGTACTCAGGGAAGTTGAGGAGGAGACCGGACTGGAGGGTAAAATACATTCACTGGTAGGTGTGTACTCAGATCCGATGAGGGATCCCAGAGGACATTTCGTTTCTGTCTGCTTTATTGTAGTCCCGGAGGGAGGTGAGCTTAGGGCCGGTAGTGATGCGAAGGAAGTTGAGCTCTTCAGTCTCGATAACCTCCCCAGGCTGGCTTTTGATCATGGAAAAATGATAAAAGATGCGGAGGGGATGCTGCGTGGAATTCTGTCCGAAATGTAAAAGCATTATGATATATCAGGGTGAAAAGGTCGTCTGCAGAAAGTGTGGTTTCGAGAAGAAGGCTGAAAACGAGGAGGAGATGGTGATTAAGGTTGAAAGGAACAAGGAGGAGGTTCCAATCATAGAGGGGGAGAATCTTAAAACGCTGCCAACCACAAGGGCAATCTGTCCCGCATGCGGGCACAATGAAGCATTTTGGTGGCTCAGACAGCTTAGAGCAGCAGATGAAAGCGAAGTCAGATTTTTCCGATGCACGAAATGTGGAAAGACATGGAGAGAGTACGATTAAATGAAAAAATTTAAAATTAAATGAAATAAGAAAGCATGGGAATGAAAATCGGAGTATTTGTCTGCCATTGTGGGCTAAACATTGCAAGAGTCATTGATGTAAAGGAACTGGTGGATTACGCTCAAACTCTCGAAGGAGTTGTTCATGCAGAGGATCTTGATTATGCCTGTTCGGATTCAGGTCAGGAAGAAATTGCAAATATTGTAAGGGAGAAGTCTCTGGATGCCTTTGTTGTTGCAGCTTGCAGTCCAAAACTACACGAGCCAACATTCAGGAGGGTTGCGATAAGAGCAGGTCTGAACCCCTACATGGTTGAAATTGCAAATATCAGGGAGCAGTGCTCATGGGTGCATCAGGCGAAACCAAAGGCTGCCCTAGCAAAGGCCAAGGATCTCATCAGGATGGCAGTGGCCAAAGCGAGAGTTAATAAACCTCTTGAGAGGAGAAAGGCTGAGATTGAGAAAAGTGTGGCTGTTATCGGTGGTGGAGTTGCAGGGATCGAGGCGGCATTGACACTTGCGGATTCGGGAATAAAAGTTTATCTCATAGAGAAGAATCCGACAATTGGAGGACACATGGCAACTCTCAATGAAGTCTTTCCCACCAATGATTGTTCGATCTGCATTCTGGCTCCGAAGATGAGTGACGTCTGGAATCATGAGAATATAGAGGTTATAACCAACGCTGAAATTGAGGAGCTGAACGGCACGGTAGGAAATTTCAGATTAAAGGTGCTGAAACATCCCAGATACGTTGACGAATCCAAATGTAAGGGTTGCATTGATGACTGCAGCAGCGTCTGTCCTGTTGAGGTGCCGAACGAGTTCGATTACGGGGTAGGTGTGAGGAAGGCCATTTATATACCAATTCCTCAGTCCACACCTCTCTATGCTGCAATTGACTGGGATCACTGTATAGGATGTAGATTGTGTGAAAAGGCCTGTCAGCCAGAGGCCATAGATTTCAACCAGCAACCCGAGGTGCTGGAGCTGAAGGTGGGTGCGATAATCGTTGCCACTGGCTACAGGGTTTTTGACGCAAGAAGGAAAACAGAATACGGATATGGCAGGTTCGAAAACGTTATAACCACAATCGAGCTTGAAAGACTGCTCTCAGCCAGCGGACCCACAATGGGGAAATTGCTTAGACCATCAGATTCAACAGTTCCGAAAAAAATAGCTTTCATCCAGTGTGTGGGGAGCAGGGATGAACGGTCAAACAGATACTGCAGCAGAGTTTGCTGCATGGTGAGTCTCAAGAACGCATACGCAATAAAGGAGAGATACCATGATGCTGAAATCACAATTTTTTACATTGACATCAGAGCCTTTGGGAGGATGTACGAGGAGTTCTACAGGAGGGTTCAGGAGAGCGGGATACGGTTCATTCGTGGAAAGGTTGGGGAAATATATGAAGCGGAAAATGGAAATCTCGTTTTGAGCTATGAGAGCACCCTTGAAGGAGAGATAAGAGAAGAGGAATTTGATCTGGTGGTTCTCTCCATCGGTATAGAAGGTAACAGAGACCTTGCAACCAAGCTCGGCTTGGGGGTAGGGGAGGATGGTTTTTTCGAAGTAGCTCATCCGAAGCTGCGGCCCGCCGAGACGAACGTAAAGGGGATATTTCTCGCCGGGTGTGCAAGCGGTCCGAGGGATATTCAGGACAGTGTGGCCTCTGCGGGACTGGCAGCGATGAAGGCTGCTCAGCTTGTTTTAACGGGAGAAACCGAATTCGACCCGTACAACGCCTTTGTGGATGAGGAGAAATGCATTGGGTGCAGAATTTGTGAGAAGGTCTGCGAATTCAACGCCGTAACGGTTGATAAAAAAGCAAGAATTGACCCGAATGCCTGCTCCATGTGCGGGGTCTGTGTAGCCGCATGTCCGGCTGATGCGATAGATATGGGGTTCTTCAGTGATGAGGGGATAAAGGCAATGATAGATGCACTCGTTGAGGAAAGAAATGCTGATCCGTTAATTCTTGTATTCGCCTGCTGGTACTGCAGCTACGGTGCTGTGGATCTTGCAGGAACGACGAAGGTTCAGTACGAACCGAACGTGAGAATAGTGAGGGTACTTTGCAGTGGGAGGGTAGACCCGGAGTGGGTTCTGAGAGCTCTGAAGAAGGGGGTAGATGGGGTTATAATTGCCGGTTGCAGACTGGGCGAGTGCCACTTCAAGTATGGGAACTACAAGGCAAAGAGCAGGTTCGAAGCTCTGAGAGAAGCGTTGAATGAGGTTGGTATAGAGCCTGAGAGGGTCAGGTGTATATGGCATTCTGCAGGAGAGGCTGAGGGTATTGCAAGGGACATAAACGATTTTATTGAGGAAATAAAGAAACTCAAAAGTTAATCGAAGATGTTATTAACCTGAAATCCAATCCCCCTTGATGGATTCACCGTTCATTGTTTTCTGGGAGCTGACGAGAGCATGCATGCTGGCATGTAAGCATTGCAGAGCAAAGGCTATGAGAAAGAGGCATCCCGACGAGCTGTCTACTGAGGAGTGCTTCGAAGTCATTGAGCAGCTCTCGAAATTCAAACCCAGACCTCTTCTCGTCATCACAGGTGGAGATCCACTCATGCGGGATGATGTTGTGGATATAATATCCAGAGCAACACACGAAGGATTCAGAACGGCGATAGCCTTCAGTGGCACTGAAAAAGCCACACTTGACAGGTTAATCGAGCTTAAGAGGGCGGGCATATCAAGAATCGCTGTCAGTATTGACGGCAGCAGTGTGGAGAAACACGACTCATTTAGAGGGGTGGAGGGAACATTCGAAATGAGCATGAGGGTCATCGAAAACGCCAGAAATGCCGGCATACCATTTCAAATCAATACTACGGTAACAAGGGAAAATATTGGAGATCTTCCGGAAATTGCGAGACTTTGCATCAACCTTGGGGCGGTGATGTGGGATGTATTTTTCATTGTGCCGACGGGAAGAGCGAGGGTTGAGATGATGCCTACACCTCAGCAGTTCGAGGATATTCTGTGCTGGCTGTATGATCTGAGCAAAGTAGCAGGCTTAAACGTCAAAAGTTCTGCAGCCACACATTTGAGAAGAATCGAGCTGATGAGGGATAGGGGTGAGATGCCGGAAGTGGGGGAGCTGTACCGGTACCTCGTCTCAAAACTCGAGAACTTCCCGACAGGTGAAGGGAGAAAAATTGTTGCGGGCGGCCATGGGAGGAGTTTGAGCACCGACGGAATAAGGAGGGCTGTGAGCGTTACAGATGGTAGAGGAATGTTTTTCATAAGCCATACTGGTGATGTCTATCCAAGTGGTTTTCTGCCCATCGTTGCTGGCAACGTCAGGGAAAGAAAAATTTCCGAAATCTACCAGAAATCAGAAATTTTTGTAAATTTAAGAGATCCGGATAGGCTCGAAGGAAAATGCGGCGTATGTGAATACAGGGCAATATGCGGAGGGAGCAGGGCGAGAGCCTACGCCATTCATGGCAATTATCTTGCAGAGGAGCCGTGCTGCATCTATACTCCCAAAATCCTGCGGGGTTAATTCCACAATTGACGAATCTCTTTTCGACTATCCGTTAACTTTATAAATGTGAAGCTAACTTATTTTGTGGACATTGAAAAGGAGTATTCAAACGTGGCTGAAAGAATATGTGGAAATATTGTTCTTGCAGAGAGTTCCGGAGAGGCGATGAGAAAGTGGAGGGGAATATTCAGCATCACACAGAGCGATCTGGCAAAAAAGATAGGGGTAAGGGCTTCGGTAATCAGTGATTACGAGTCTGGAAGGAGATCTCCGGGAATAAACTTCGTTAGAAAGTTTGTTCTGGCTTTGATTGATCTGGACAGGGAGAGGGGGTATCCAACTCTTTCCAAATACAGGTATATAATTGAGGACAGCAAGGCGATTCTGGATATGGTTGAATACTCCAGGACTGTTGGTATCGGAGAATTCTGTGATGCGGTTGAGGGGGTTCTTCTGAATGATTTTGAAAAGCTCATCCACGGACATACATTTGTTGACAGCATCGTTGCGATAATGACCTTCAATGCATTTGATTTTTACAAACTGTATGGGCTTACAAGCGAGAGGGCGATAGTTTTTACACAGGTATCGAGTGGAAGATCGCCGATGGTTGCGGTGAGAGTTTCCAATCTAAAGCCATCGGCAGTTGTCCTTCATGGAATTGAGGCCGATTCGGTGGACAGGATAGCGATGAAAATTGCTGAGGTTGAGCGAATTCCTCTGATAGTTTCTGATATGGGGGTTGGTGAGATGATTGATGAGTTGAGGAGGAGGTTTGCATGATAGGGATAGTTTCGTATGGCAGCTACATTCCAAAGTACAGGATTAGGGTCGAGGAAATCGCAAGAGTGTGGGGAGAGGATGCAAAGAAGATAAGGGGAGGTCTGGGGGTGCATGAAAAATCCGTTCCAGATGTGGACGAAGATGCAGCCACGATAGCGGTAGAAGCTGCAAGAGAGGCAATAGCGAGGGCAAAAATTGATCCTAGAGACGTGGGGGCCGTTTTCGTTGGCTCTGAAAGTCATCCGTATGCTGTTAAGCCCACGGCAACAATTGTAGGGGAGGCTGTGGGGTTGGGGAATGAATATTTCTCAGCAGATCTTGAATTTGCCTGCAAGGCTGGTACTGCGGGAATGCAGATTTGCTACGCAATGGTGAAGTCGGATATGATCAAGTATGGGCTCGCCATCGGCTCAGATACAAGTCAGGCGAGGCCGGGAGATGCCCTTGAATATGCTGCGGCTGCGGGTGGAGCAGCGTTTGTGATTGGGAAGAATCCCATTGCGGAGATTGAGGCCACGTATTCATTCACATCAGATACCCCCGACTTCTGGAGAAGAGATCTGCAGCCCTATCCAAGTCATGGTGGCAGATTTACCGGCCTGCCTGCTTACTTCAGACACGTCACGTCAGCCGCTAAGGGATTGATGGACAAATACGGCTACAATGCCGATGATTTTGATTATGCGGTATTTCACATGCCCAACGCAAAGTTCCCGGTGAGGGCTGCAAGGATGCTGGGATTCAGCACTGAGAAGATCAGTCAGGGACTGGTGGTCAGGGCCATAGGGAACACGTATTCCGGGTCTTCGCTGCTTGGCCTGTGTGCAACACTAGATGTGGCGGAACCGGATGAGAGAATTCTTCTGGTATCCTTCGGCTCCGGTGCTGGAAGCGATGCCTTTGCTATCAGGGTTACTGATAGGATAACGGATTTCCCGAGAAGTCCAACAGTATGGGAGAAAATTGAGAGGAAGGTGTATGTGGATTATGCTATCTATCTTAAACACAGGAGGAAGATAAAGGCATGAGGCGTGTTGCAGTTGTTGGTGTTGGTCAGAGCCGGTTCGGAGAGCTTTGGGAAAAGGGTTTCAGAGATATTGTGCTGGAAGCCGGGGCTGAGGCCCTTACCGATGCGGACCTTGAGGGAAGGGAAATTGAGGCGATTTATGTTGGCAACATGAGTGCAGGCAGATACATCGGTCAGGAGCACGTAGCAGCATTGATCGCAGATTATGCCGGTCTGGCGGAGTTTGGTATTCCTGCAACCAGAGTTGAGGCTGCAGATGCGAGCGGAGGTCTGGCAGTCAGACAGGCATACATGGCGGTTGCTGCAGGACTGCATGATATTGTAATTGCAGCCGGAGCAGAGAAGGTAACGGATGTCGGCGATCCAATGGAAATACTCTCTGCATCGGTGGATATTGAGTGGGAGAGATTCGTGGGGGGCAGTTTACCGGCACTTTACGCAATAATGGCGAGAATGCACATGGAAACTTTCGGCACGACTGAGGAGGATCTTGCAATGGTAAGCGTCAAGAATCACAGAAATGGGGCCAAAAATCCGAAAGCCCAGTACAGGACGGAAATAAGCATTGACAGTGTTCTCAACTCACCTTACGTAGCTGACCCCCTAAAGCTCCTCGACTGTGCGTCCATAAGCGATGGTGCAGCAGCCGTGATTCTGGCCAGTGGGGAAATTGCGAGAAAGATAACCGACACTCCAGTGTACATTGAAGCATGCACGCAGGCGAGTGATTATCTTGCTCTGCAAAACAGGAAGGATATCCTGACGATGAAGGCGGTTGTGAAGGCCGGGAGGGAGGCGTACAGGTTTGCCGGAATTCTTCCCAGAGACATAGATGTTGTGGAGGTGCATGATTCATTCACCATAGCGGAAATACTTGCCTACGAGGATCTGGGCTTCGCTGAGAAGGGCAGGGGAGCAGAGCTGATCAGAGAGGGTGTTACTGAGCTGGATGGCGATCTGCCGGTGAATCCCTCGGGCGGGCTCAAGTCATGTGGACATGCTGTGGGTGCAACGGGAGTCAGACAGATTGTCGAGCTAACCCTTCAGCTAAGAGGGGATGCAGGGAAGAGACAGGTAGATGCTGAGAAAGGTCTGGCGCTGAATGTTGGGGGTACAGGTGCCACAGCAGTGGTTTCAATCCTTGGGAGGTGATGTCTTTGGTTCCGAGATTCTGGAGGAAAATAAAATACAGGTACGATCTTGTTGGAAGTTACTGCGAGAACTGCGGCAACCATTTCTACCCGCCAAGAAATTTCTGTCCGGTATGCAGGAGAAGGGGTGCTGTAAGGGAGACGGAGCTTCCTGACGAGGGTACGGTGTTGAGCTACACCGTTATAAGGGACGGAGAACCGTGTGTGGTGGCGCTCATAGAGCTCAAAAACGGATCTAAACTGGTTTCACAGCTTGCCTGCAGCCCGGAAGAAGTCAGGACCGGAATGAGGGTCAGAAAGGTTTTCAGAAGGTACGGGGAAGATGGGGAGGAGGGAATCATACACTACGGTACCAAATTTGTTCCCTCAGAGTGATCCATATTTTTTCTGAATATCCTGTAGATCAGTCTCGCCTGCTTTTCTCCAATTCCACTAACCCTCATCAGCTCGCTTACACTGGCATTGGCTATTCTGTACACGCTTCCAAAATACCTGAGAAGTCGTTCGGCCTTCTTCTCTCCGATACCCGGTATTGCCGTTAGCATGGCAACTTCGGGTCTCTCTACTCTCTGCAGTCTCGGGAGAATTCTCAGATCACCCTCCCTCAGCCTCCTGTCAATGGACCTGAGGGCGAGACAGAAATCGTCCTCGTTGCTGAAAATAAGCGGTATGAGCTGTCCCGGATCGTTTTTAACCGCAATTGATACGATGGCCGAGATCACGGCACTTCTGCTGAACATTCTGTCTTCAAGAGCTTCATCAAGATCTCCAACGATTATGAGGAACGAGAGGGGGTATCTTGCGGAGAGTGAGTGGCACTGTCTGAATATTCTTCCGTCAGCAATTGAGTTGAGAAAGTCGTTCACGTCTTTTCTCTCTATAGCCACCTCATAGTGGGTATGCTTTATCAGGTAATCTCCAGCATCAAGGACCTTAACCACAACGTCGGTTCCAAGCCTTTTAAGCTTCGCAACGATTCTTTCGGGTTCCCGGCTGTCAACGTAGATCATAGATACTTCCTGACAGTTTCAAGCAGCTCCCGCATTCTGAATGGCTTCTTCAAAACGTCTACGGCTCCAGCATCAAGAATTTCTCTTCCCCTCCTTGATGCAAAGGCTGTTATGGCGATAACCTTTGTTTCAGGTCTGGTTTTGGTAATTCTTCTTGTTGCCTCGACACCGTCTATCCCGGGAAGCTCTATGTCCATAAGTACGAGATCGGGAAGGTGTCTTTCAAACAGTTCGAGCGCCTCATGGCCGTTACTGGCCTTTATAACTTCGTACCCCGAAAGCATGTGCTCAAAAATCTCCAGTAAATCCGGTTCATCTTCTACCAGCAGGATTTTTTTCATTCTCCAACCTCCTAAGAAGGTTTTTAACATCTTCTGACTCCAACCAGCCTTTTTCGAGCATTTCGATAATCTCTTCAATTTTTTTCACAGCAGCTAAAATTTTGTCTTTCTCTTTAACATCCCACAATTCAGCAGCTCCGGATATAATTGCAAGGGGATTTCTTATTTTATCAACCAGAATCGCAAACTGCTCAATATTTTTTTCTATTTGTTTGAGAGACTTCTCTCTGATTTTTTCGAGCTCTGCTGTATTTATTGCAAATGCAATGTCATCAGAGAGAGTTTGGATAAGCTGGACTTCCTCATCACCCATCCTTTCCTCCGAGCATATCGCCACAACTCCTGAAATTCTGTTTTCATGCTTTACCGGGAAAATGTAGCAGTTCAGGTTAAAATGCCGCTCGAAATTGGGACAGTTCTCAGGATGCTCACCGCAATGCATGATTACCGGTTTTTTACTTTTCAAGGCCTCTTGTACACACATCATTCCCTCCTCAAGCTCTTTTTCAACCTCTTCTTTCTTGATACCACTGATACCTTCGATTTCGATTTTTCCTTCTCTGGTGAGACCAATCCACGAATATCTGTTGTACTTGGCAATCTCCTCTGCAATGCGGTTCATCAAATTTTTCACGTCTTTTTCTCTGACTATCAGCTCGTTTATCCTGTTTATGATTTTCAAAAGTCTGTTGGTTCTTTTTAGCTCTTCTTCAAGCCTCTTTCTGTCTGTGATGTCTCTGAAGTTGGACACGAATCCCACAACTTTGGAACCCTTTGTCAGCGGTCTGACACTCGCTTCCACAATCTTTGTTTCTCCGTATTTCGTTTTAAAGCTGAATTCCAGACCGTAAACGTTCTTTCGATTTCTGAATGCCCTGTTATAGACTTCAAAAATCTGTTTTGCATCCACTGACGAAAAAAATTCGCTGAAATTTCTGCCCAGAACTTCTTCTCTGCTGTACCCGCTACGGTTCTCAAATTCCTTGTTTACCTCCATGAAGTTTCCTTTCAGGTCTGTGACCACAATCATGTCGAGAGAGTTCTCAAAGAAATCCCTATACCTGCTCTCACTTTCCACAAGATCCCTTTCCATCTTTTTCCTCTCGCTGATATCGTTGATAACCAGCAGTATTGCAGGTCTCCCATTGAAAGTAATGTAGCTCGCCGCCACCTCAACGTCTATTACCCTTCCATCGGGAAGAATGAACTTTTCCACTGCGGTCGGAGCTGCAGTGCCCTCACTCATCATTTTTGAAATTCTGCTTCTGACGAAGTCTAGGTAATCCGGGTGGATGAATTTCAGTACAGGATATCCGATCATTTCCTCTGGGCTTGCAAATCCCGCAACCTCCGCAGCTTTTTTATTTGCGAAAAGCAGCCTCTGACCATCGTGAACAATAATACCGTATGGACTCAGATCGACGAGGGTTCGATAAGTTTTCTCCTTCTCCTTGAGTTCCCTCTCACGCTCCTTGCTGTGAGTAACATCTCTAAGGACGTAGATTATATGTGAATTAAGCCTGGAGACCTTCACGTGGTAAATCTTTCCGTTGATTTCGCACTCACCCTCTTCAATCGAAATAATTGAGCCGGTGGAGAAGCCCAGGTCACGGGCATAAGTATTCAGAGCCAGTATCCTGCCCCTGTAGTCTGTGACTATCACGGGGTCAGGGAGTGCATCAATTTTTATATCCATTGAGTGGGAATTTGTAATAATATTATATAAAATTTTACTTCATATCACATATATTGCAGGTTTGCCAGGTACAGCCCCCTTCTTCTTTGCTTCCGGAACTTTTGAGGGATCCAGTGATACCTTCAGCCCGGTTTCTGCCTCTATGAACCCGGAATTCTCTTTTATGATTCTCAGCTCGTCGAGGATTGCAATCTTCTTTCTGTCCCTGAATATTCGTTTTACGAAGTTCGTTACATCTTTTCCAATTTTTCTCAGCTCTGTGTCCTGCATTAGCTCCTTCATGGCTTCTCCCACATCATTGCTGTTGATAACAACTCTTGCAGCCTTGACCTTCCACTCGTCTGCGGGGTATATGCAAACCTCCCTCGGGCCATCCACAAACTTCTTTACCTCGAGAATATCGTCTATTAATGCTTTCAGGTACTCTTCGGCCGCCTCAGCTTCCTCGTCAATTTTTGATTCGTCGAATTCCGGATATGACTCCAGACTGACAAAGCTTTTGTGTTTCATGTGCCAGAGCTCCTCGCATATGTGGGGAGCGAACGGAGAGAGGAGCTTTATCCAGTCATCCAGAATGAGTGAAAGATTTTTCCCGCCTCTTCTCAGGTACCACCTCACATCGTTCATCAGCTCGAAAAATGCAGCATTTACGGCCCGTCTGGTCTGCAACTTGTCCATGGCATCTCTGACCTCTTTTACAGCTCTCTGAAATCTGCTCATCAGCCAGCGATCGAGCATTGTTGTTTCTTCCTGCCCCTCAGGGTAGTATTCCACAACCAGGTTGTAGAATCTTTTCAAATGATTCGCAAGCCCCTCCACCTCTCTGCTTTTCCAGTCGGCGTCGCTGTCATATTCTGCAGCATGGAGGATATACAGCCTGGTCACATCCGCTCCGTACTGCTGAACTGCCCGTTTCATTGTCAGCAGGGGACCCTTGCTCTTGCTCATCTTCTTGCCCTCAAGGCTTACGTAGCCGTTAACCGCTATCGCTCTCGGCCACTTTTCGGGCGGGAAAATGGCGATATGATGGAAGAGGTAAAAGAGCAGGTGATTTGCCACGAGATCCTTACCACTGCTCCTCAGGTCAACAGGATACCAGTACTCAAACTCCTCTCTGATCTTGCTGATTGTGTCTATGGCAACATTTGAGGCTTTTGCCACGTCTTCAGGGTTACCTCTGCCCAGCATGACGTAATCAAGCAGCTCTGGAACCATGTTCTCGGCCCTCAAAACACCCTGGTTGATGTACTTTGCCAGAATGTAGTAGGCCATGTAAATTGTTGAGTCTGAAAGACTCTCAATCAGCCATTCCCTGTCCCACGGTATTCTTGTCCCCAGTCCCTTTCTTCTTGCACAGGCCTTGTCCTTCAACCAGTCGATCTTGTTCCTGAATTCCTCCTTGTAGTATTCGGGAATTATCTCCATCCTATCCAGATGCTGGAGAACTCTGTTCTTCCACTCCCTGTTTGAATAGTTCAGGAACCACTGGTCCCTTACTATCTTGACAACACATTTGGTTCCACACCTGCAGATCACCGGTTTTTCACTGAATTCATAGAAGACATCTCCAAGACCGGATCTTATCAGATCCTCGTGAACCCGTTCCTTGGCTTCAGAAACTTTCATTCCAGCGTAATTCATTGTGTTGTTGAGCATAACTCCCGTGTGGTATTCTTTCTTGTAAAGCGTTTTCGTGGCTTTTTCCAGCAGGTCCACGTCTTTCTGACTTTTAACTCCGAATTCTTCTATCAGATGCTTTGCCGGAATGCCCTTCATCTCTGGAGTGGCTATCAGCGTGATTGGATCGATGTTCTCGATTATGCTTTTGTCAATTCCAAACTCCTTCAGCCACTCTTCATTCTTTTTTAGATCCTCAATGGCTGCAAGATCGAATGGGGCATGAGCGGGTACGCTCATGACAACCCCGGTAGCGTTGTCCGTATCGACAAAATCAGCAGGTAGGATCGGTACCTTTCGATTTACCAGTGGAACAATAACGTATTTTCCCAGATACTCTCTGGCATCGACCTCGCGAATTAACCTGACCTTCTTTTCCGTGTATGTCAGCTTTTCGTATGCCTCCCTGCTTACCAACCACTTTTCGCCATCCACCTCCACTATCACGTATCCAGTCGGTTTGAGCCAGATGTTTGTAACCCCAAACACAGTTTCAGGGCGCAGAGTTGCACACGGAAAGATTATATCGCCATCTTCAAGCCTGAATTTGATTACAGTGAACTCAACTATCGTTGCCTCCTCGCCCATCAGCAAATCATGATCCTCAACCGGATTCTGGTCATTAGGGCAGTATCTGACCGGGTGTGTTCCCTTGACTATCAGGCCCATTTCCCTGAGCTTCCAGTACTGCCACTCTATGAACTTCTGATATTCCTCGTCAGTTGTTGTGAAAACTCTTCTCCAGTCTATTGAGTATCCTATATTCTTTAATGCCTGAAGCGCCTCTCTTGAGAAATATTCCACTATCTTTTCTGGAGTTGTAAGCTGAAGCAGATCTTTCAGCGGAACGTCGTGGTACTTCGTGTAAACCTCAATCGTCTTTTCATCCCTTTTCTGTATCAGTTCGGCAAGCCCTATTATCGGGGTGCCGGTAACGTGGAAGCCAAGAGGAAAGAGAACGTTGTATCCCTTCATTCTCATGTATCTGGCAAAGGCATCTCCAATTGTAAATGTCCTGGTATGGCCTGCATGCAAATTTCCATTAAGGTAAGGATAGGGTATTGTCAGGAAAAATTTTTTGCGGTTATCGGGATCGGACTCAAAAATTCTGCTCTTCTCCCACTCATTCTGCCACTTTTTCTCAATTGCCCTGAAATCCACCATGCGGTTTGTTTTGTTGGTGGGATTAAAAAATTTGTTAGTCCAGCTTGTATCCGAGCTTCTCGCAAAGCTCTCTTCTTTGTACCTTTTCCCCCTCGTTTTCTACTCTGGTTACAGAAGATCCATCCACAGCTCCGAGAACGGCTCTACCAAGCTCCGTTTCTGCCACAATTATTTCAATCGGGTTTGCGGATGCCACGAAAACGTTGCAGACGGCAGGATGCAGCTTTACCGTGTTGAGGATGTTCAGGGGGAATGCATTGGAGGTCACGATTACAAAAACGTGGCTCGCAGCAATTTTCAGGGCGTTTTCTGCTGCAATATTCTTTAGTTCCTCGTCGTTGCCCGTAACTCTCACAAGCTTTGGAGCAGCCTCGTTCATTGCAACAGCAACCTTTATGCCCGGAACTGCTGTAAGCAAGGCTCGGAAAAGGTCATCTACCGTAAAAACTGAGAAGTTCGCCTGTCCCACTATAATCTGATACTTCAGATCCGGATTCAGGATTTCGACCTTATCCAGTTTCATGTTCCTGTCTTTATTTTGCAGAATTTATGTTTTCCTCTTCTACGCTTTTGGCCAGAATGTAAGCACCTGCAAAAAAGGCTGCGATTCCTATCAGACCGGCAATTATCCTGTCAATTTTCACTTCGAATCCAATGCTGGCAATTGCAGGATATATGAGGAGTATTAGAAGGGAGAAAGCTATTGCGGGGGCATATGTGAGCAGTTCTCCTTCAATGGTAACTCCATTCTCCTTTGCCGCTTTTATTGATTCGTAATTTCCCTGAATAACTTCAGAAGTGATGTAGAGCCATGTAATGATCAGCAAACTCTCTGCAGTACCGCTAAAGTTGGAAAATGCACCATAAATGCTTTCCGCTATACCGGAAAATCCAAGTGCATACAGCGTGTCTATAACACCTTCAAAGGTCTCCGATGCTGGGAGGAATGGTGAGATGTTGAAGAAAACGAGGAAGATGTAGTAGTAAAAGCTGAAGGGGCGTCTGAAAAGCATGCCTATCAGCGGAATTGCGAAAAGGAGAATCTCTGCTGGGTAGGGTATGAAAAATCTGAGCGGTGAGGAAACGAACTGTTCATAGGTGTAATATGCGGCAATTTCTGCGATCAGAAGGTTCAGGATTTGTATCATCTTCCCAGCCCCATCATCATTTTCTCAACCGGCTTACCCGCCTCAACCTCGATAACGTTGACCCCCGCTCCCCTCAACTTTCGCACGACTTTTTCCTCCATTGCGTTCACCAGTGTGTATGCCAGTCCTCCGCCCTTTTCCGCTGCTCTAATCGTTATCACGGAAACAGGGAGATTTCGCCGACCCATGGCCCTTAACGCTTCTCTGACGGGGTTGCTGTATTCAGCTCTTGTGACGAAAATTGATGCCGGCTTTACCGCTTCGATGTACTTTTTAGCCCGGTCGAGAGCGATTCCAAAACTCTCTTCTCTATCAGATACATCAAGTTTCATCAGTGTTGAGAAGATTTTGCTGAATTGCCTTCGGCCCGATTCTGGATAAATCACAATCCCGTGCCCGACGATGTAGATCCCAACTTTGTGCCCCCTCACAGCGAAAAAGTAGGTGAGAGAAGCAGCCGTTTCTATGGCCGTTTCAAAACAGTTCTTTCTGATATCTCCATGGAGCATGTATGGATTTGCATCAAGGAATATCCAGATTGCCTTTTTACCCTCTCTCTCAAACTCATTTACCATGAGTTCTCCGATTTTTGCCGAAGCCTTCCAGTTGATGAACTTTACCGGGTCACCGAAGCTGTATTTTCTTATCTCTCTGAAGTCTGTACCCGGCGTCCCGACTCTTGAGATGTCTATTTCCGGCATCGGTCTTACTGCAATACCCCTTCTGGCCTCCACTCTCTTTATTCTATATATTCTGCTTTTAACTTCTATTTTCCTGTCAAAATCAAATTTTTTTATTATTCTTCTGGTGGCAAAGACATTTTCAGCCTCGAATATAAGCCTGCCGACATCGTATTCTCCTCTTTTCATAGGAACACAGGTATATGTGAGGCTGATTTTACCCCTCCCGGTGATGAATTTTCCCACAGCATTTGAGCTCTCAATGAGCTCAAAAGAGTCGGGAAGTACATGCATGACTTTTATTATCCCGAAGCCAAGAATTTTAAGTTCAATTTTAACTCTGAGTGGCTCACCGACCCTCTTTCCACCCTCAAGGTTTACGGACGAAACTTCAAATCTGAACGGGATGTTTGGAAACACCAGAACTAGGAGTGGAAGTAGGATTATTTTGAGAATATCGCCGGAGACAAGAATTACTGCAAGCTCAAGGAGGAAAATGGAGGTAATAATCAGAGATCTACTGACTCTTCTGACTCTCATACTTTGGTACCCTTACACTGTTCAGGACGTCTTCGACAACCTCCTCAGCCCTGACACCCTCAACAGCGTACTCGAACTTCAGAATGATCCTGTGACTCAATGCCTCGACAGCAACCCTCTTGACATCATCGGGAATAACGAAGTCCCTCCCTTCCATCACTGCAAAAGCTCTTGAAAGCTTCAGCAAAGCCAAACCGCCTCTCGGACTGGAACCGAGTTCAACAAGCTCGTGATTTCTGGTTTCTCTGACAAGTTCCGAAATGTATCTCAGTATGGATTCGTCAACATATACCCTTTCAACCTTGGCCTGCAGCTCCATAAACTCCCTGAGCGTGATTACCGGTGATATATCGTCGGTCGGGTCATCCTTTTGCCACTCCATTCTCCTTCTGAGTATCTCCATTTCCTCTTCTATGGTCTCAGGATAACCGGGACGCATTCTCAGCATAAATCTGTCCATCTGGGCCTCCGGTAGTGGGTACGTACCCTCCTGTTCTATTGGATTTTGGGTTGCTATCACAAAAAAAGGCAGGTTCAGTCTGTATGTTTCGCCCTCAACAGTGACCTGTTTCTCTTCCATGGCCTCAAGCAATGCAGCCTGGGTTTTTGGAGGACTTCTGTTAATTTCATCGGCCAAGAGGACATTGGTAAAGATAGGCCCTCTGATAAACTCAAACCCGTTTCCTCTCCAGATTTTGATTCCGATTATGTCGGAAGGAAGCAGATCAGGTGTGAACTGTATCCTGCTGTAGTCAGCTCCAATAACCCTTGCGAAAACTTTAGCGAGAAGTGTTTTTCCGAGTCCGGGATAATCTTCAAAAAGGATATTTCCATTGGTCAGGGCGGCAGCAAGCATCTTTTCAACAAGCTCTCTGTTTCCAACGTAAACATCGCATACAGATTCAACAATTTCCCTGCAGGATTCCATATCTGCAGTAGCATGCATCACTTATTTATGTTTAATGTTATCTCCTCAGAACTATCAGGAAAGGAAAAGACAAATAAATAACGGGTTCGTTATCAATCCTTGTGAACCTGGCAGAGCTGTACGGGGGTATGGGAAAGCATTCCTGGAAGATTCTGGATGCCATTTTCAGGAATCTGTGGGATTATGAGTACGTCCCCGTAAAACTGATCTCCTTCCACTCCAATATCGGTGAGGAAAAGGTAAAAAACATTCTGAGACATCTCTCGGATTTAAGGGTAGTGCAGAACAAACGAACCGAATATGAAGGTTCAACCTTTACATTTCTGGGTTTGAGTCTGTATTCTCTTTACAGATTGGTAAAGAAGGGACATATCGAGGCAATAGGGAAGATTATGGGTGAGGGAAAAGAGAGTGCAGTTTTCAACTGCTTTTCAGAAAAGTATGGGGAGTGCGTGGTAAAATTCCATAAAGTTGGGCACACGAGTTTTAAGAAGGTCAAAGAAAAGAGGGATTATGGAGATCTGCACTTTTCTGTCCTTGCAATAAGGTCTGCAAAAAGGGAATATCGGGCCCTTAAAAAGCTTCAGGGGCTGGCCGTACCGGTCGTTTACGCCTGGGAAGGCAATGCTGTTTTGATGGAACTGATAGATGCGAAAGAGCTTTTCAGAGTTAGAGTTGAGAATCCGGATGAGGTTCTGAATATGATACTGGATGAGGTTGGCAGGTTTTATCGTCGGGGAGTGGTTCACGGCGATCTGAGCCAGTACAATGTTCTGGTTAGCAGTGATGGAGTGTGGATTATTGATTTTCCCCAGAGTATCGATGTTGGTGAGGAGGGCTGGGAGGAAATTCTCAAGAGGGATGTGAGGAACATTGTCACCTACTTCAATCGAGCCTACCGCATGGAAAAGGATATTAATTCTGCAATAAATAGAATACTGCAAGAATGAGTGTGGTATTCGGAGTTGATATCGTTGGTGGTTCGGTTCACGGAAAAATAAAGCCAAAATATGCCGTTGTTGTTCTTGAGAATGGCAGTGAGGTGGAGAAGATAGTTTCAAGAAGCAAACTTTTCAGAATGGTCAGAGAAAAGAAACCGGACATTATAGCTGTTGACAATATTTATGAGGTTTTCAGGAGCAGAGAGGAATTGATCTACTTCCTGAAGAACGCCCCAGCCGAAACCAGACTGGTTCAGGTAACGGGAAGGGGGCAGTCTCTACCAAGTCTCTCGAAAAGGTTCGGATTGAATATAAACATCAGAAATCCGGTTGATGAGGCGAGGGCGTGTGCGTATCTTGCAAGTTTTGGAATAGGCAGTGAAATATCTGTTTTCATTGATAAGACAAAGATAACCGTATCAAGGAACAGGAGTCTTGGAAAAGGAGGATGGAGGCAGAAAAAGTACGGGAGAAAGATTCATGATGCTGTCAGAACTGTTTACAGGGAAATAAAAAACAGACTGTCAGATATGGGGTTTGACTTTGTGGAAGACGTTAAATCCGGATATGGGGGGATATCCAGGGGAATATTACTTGTAAGTGCTCCGAGATCGGAGATTCCAATAAACTCATTTAAAACGAAAGATGTGCAGGTCAGGGTTGAGGCAGTTGAGAAGGAGAAGATCGAGTTCATCCCTCTCCAGAAAACACTGAGATACATCATCGTTGGGATAGATCCGGGTGCAACAACTGCTGTGGCCGCTCTCGATTTGAGAGGAAATCTTGTCGGAGTCAGGAGCAAGAAGGGGTGGGGTTCTGCAGAGGTTGTCGAGTACATCTCGTCGCTGGGAAAGCCTGTCGTTGTTGCAACCGACAAAAGCAACCCACCTGAATTGGTATCGAAGGTAAGAGCATCGTTTAATTCCGTTCTTTACACCCCCAGGGAGGACCTGAGTGTGGATAAAAAGAAAACTCTTGCATCCAGGTTTCGTACTGTGAATGATCATGAAAGAGATGCACTTGCTGCAGCGATTGATGCCTTTAACAGTTACAAAAACAAGCTGAGCAATGTAGAGAAAAGGATTCCAGCAGGTATGGACTCGGACAGGGTTAAGGCTGAGATCATAAAGGGAACACCTCTCCATGAAATTTTTGCAAATCAGCTCAGGGAGGAGAAGGCAGTCAAAAAGGCTCATAGTGAGACTGTTAGCAGGGAAGAAATTTTGAAAAGAGATCGTATTATAGAAGAGCTTAAAGAAGACAACAGGATTCTTTCCAGAAAGATATCTGAGCTTAGAAGTGAAATTGAAAAGCTTAGAGAGAGGATGGCTGCTATTTCAAGGGAGGAGCATGAGAGAATCCGGAGGGACAACTATGTGAGAAACCTTGAAAGAGAGGTCTACGAACTCAGAAAAAGGTTAAGGGAGAAAGACAGGGAAATAGAGGATTTGAAAGAGAAGATTGCTTTGTTAAGAAGAATGAAGATGCTTGAGTTTCAGGGGTGGAAAGAGGTAAAGGTACTGAGGAAGTTCACAAAAGATGAGGTGGAAAGGGCGGAAAAGGAGCTCGGAATTTCTGAAGGGGATATAGTATGCATTCTCGACTCGAGCGGTGGAAGTGCAGCTATCGCAGAGATGCTCTGTAAAAAAGGCATTAGAGCTGTGATCTGCAGCAGTGGAATGTCCCATCTGGCCTATGAGGCTTTTGACAGTTACGGGATCCCTAGAATATCGATGGATGAGGTCGAAATTCTTGTTGGTGAAGATATCGCTGTGGTGAATGCAGACAGGTTCGAAAGGGTTTATTCTGAGAAGGTTGAAGAGCTAAAAAGAAAGAAGCTGGAGAATCTTGAAAAACTGGTGGAGGATTACAGAAAAAGAAGGGTGGTTTAGTGAGACTGCTTTTTTCGTCAATGTTCCTTTACGAGTACTCGACTGACATGATTGCAAGAGCCGTTGAACTTTCCGGATATGACGGCATTGAATTCTGGCCTGAAACGCCCTATTTCTGGGTTGACAGAAAAATAGAGAAGCTTGAACCTTTTTTTGACCATGAGATGGCCATTCACGTACCCGTTTTGGATTTGAATCCGGTCTCGGTGAACAAAGACCTCTGCGATATAACTCTGAAGGAAAGCCTGTACTCCATATCTCTCGCCTCAAAGCTGGGAGCTTGGCCTGTAACAGTCCATGCAGGAAAGAGAAGTGCAGCAAGAGAACCAGTATGGGCGGATTATCTCTCTCTCGACAGATATCTCAGAATTTTGAGCGGTTATGGAAAGATAAAAGGTGTGAAGATCGCTCTGGAAAATTCAGAGAACGGGATAAATCATCTGTGCAAAAGGGCAAGTGAAACGAAGGGATTTATTGAAGCTCATGAACTGGAATTTACGCTGGATATAAAGCACGCTCTGATGAATGGTGGTGTCGAGGAGTTTTTAGATGCCCTATTCAGCAGAATCTGCAACATTCATGTGAGCTACTACGATGAGAGGGGGAGGCACATTCAGCCAAGCAAAGGTGAGGAGGTTGCAGAATCGTTAAGACTCATTTCCGATTTGGGATACGATGGCACAATTACTGTGGAACTCGACGACTTGGGGATAGGTAGCATGGACTTCATGAAGAAGGTTGAGATATTGAGGAAGGAAGGGCGGTTTGTTGAAAGATTTTTTGAAAATTAGAATCCTTTCAATCCCATTTTGGTCTGATTTCAACTCTGGCAGGAGCAGTGCTGCTCATAGTATTCTTTTACTCAACTTTCAATCCCACTTTGGTCTGATTTCAACATAACGTGCTCAACGACGGAATTAGCTGTTCAGTATCTCTTTCAATCCCACTTTGGTCTGATTTCAACAGAAGTATCTGAAGATAATCTTGATCGGCCTCGCTGGCGTCTTTCAATCCCACTTTGGTCTGATTTCAACCTGCGAACACTGTATTCAGCATCAGCCCGACGTAAACCTTTCAATCCCACTTTGGTCTGATTTCAACTACTTTAGAAAAAATGTGGTTGAAATATCTTGAAAAGCTTTCAATCCCACCTTGGTCTGATTTCAACTTTAATCGGCGCATTTTCATGTTTCTTGAGATACTTCCTACTTTCAATCCCACCTTGGTCTGATTTCAACAAATTTCACGGAATATGTGATTCTAACGAACAATTAGACTTACTTTCAATCCCACCTTGGTCTGATTTCAACCTTGTATTGACTTCGAACAGCATCGGGAGGGCCTTCTTTCAATCCCACCTTGGTCTGATTTCAACCTTGCAGAGTTAAAGCTGAGATTTGCATCAATTGCTTTCAATCCCACCTTGGTCTGATTTCAACTGTACAAAGACGGAGATATGGTTATTGCTGAAAACCTTTCAATCCCACCTTGGTCTGATTTCAACTGCTTTTATATTTGTACAGATATCCACTACCACACTTCTTTCAATCCCACCTTGGTCTGATTTCAACAAGTTCGGCATTCCTGATGGCTTCTTCTCTTTTCTGTTTTAGCTCTCTTTCAATCCCACCTTGGTCTGATTTCAACTGCCGTTTCCGCTGTCGTCTGCAGTTTTGAATGTGATCCTTTCAATCCCACCTTGGTCTGATTTCAACTTGTGACCCTTGACGACTTCAGGAGAGTATGGTGACAGAGCTTTCAATCCCACCTTGGTCTGATTTCAACGTACATATGGGGAAGGCAGTTGCGGGTCAGGGACTGCGTATCTTTCAATCCCACCTTGGTCTGATTTCAACATCATAAAATGCGTCCTGATAGTCGGAGAACGATATATCCTCCTTTCAATCCCACCTTGGTCTGATTTCAACCCCGATAACGTTCGTGACGTTGCTGTTGACGACAATACCTTTCAATCCCACCTTGGTCTGATTTCAACGGCTGATGCGTGATGGGCTGCTATGAATCGCAGTTGATCTTTCAATCCCACCTTGGTCTGATTTCAACAGAATGAACAGACATATGTTATATAAATGTTGGTTCACCTTTCAATCCCACCTTGGTCTGATTTCAACTTGTATTGACTTCGAACAGCATCGGGAGGGCCTTCTTTCAATCCCACCTTGGTCTGATTTCAACTGGGAGCTCGGACGAAGAAACTTTCGCTGATGGTCCTTTCAATCCCACCTTGGTCTGATTTCAACGAAAATGAAGAACAAAGAAGAGTCTCAGGTAAGAAAACTTTCAATCCCACCTTGGTCTGATTTCAACTTACCTCTATTGCTTCCCTCTTCAAAGCTCTGTATCTCCTTTCAATCCCACCTTGGTCTGATTTCAACACGAGCTTCGGCCTCGCAACGGGGAAGAGCTTTGCAAGGCTGCCAGCTTTCAATCCCACCTTGGTCTGATTTCAACGGAAAAGGCATTGTCGTTAAGAAAGTTCATGTGGAAGGTCCTAAGCAACTCTTTCAATCCCACCTTGGTCTGATTTCAACAGCCACTGATTGTATATGTCAAACTCCCTCAAAATCTTTCAATCCCACCTTGGTCTGATTTCAACAGATATATCAAAGAAGTCAATATGAGAATGCTAAGCTTTCAATCCCACCTTGGTCTGATTTCAACTCCAAATAGACTAGTATCTGTATCTCTCAATAAAAACTTTCAATCCCACCTTGGTCTGATTTCAACCGGTATTAACGTTAAATGTCAAAAATGCGGCTATACACTTTCAATCCCACCTTGGTCTGATTTCAACTCGTCAGTCATGCGGTCTCATGGTTCGCAAAAGAGTGGGCTTTCAATCCCACCTTGGTCTGATTTCAACAGGCGTTACCGCCTCTATCTACCATCTCTCCGGTCATTGCTTTCAATCCCACCTTGGTCTGATTTCAACAGTACCAGTAATCTATGTTGTAGTCCGTTGCATTCTTCCTTTCAATCCCACCTTGGTCTGATTTCAACGGTGGCTCCTCGCCGCAGCGCCTGTAGAGGCTATAATCCTTTCAATCCCACCTTGGTCTGATTTCAACAGATTAGTATAAGTTCTAATGATTTGTATGCTAAATGCTTTCAATCCCACCTTGGTCTGATTTCAACTTTCTTAGACTCTGCAGTGTATTCGCTGTATCTCGACAACTTTCAATCCCACCTTGGTCTGATTTCAACCCTGACGAGCTGGCCTATCATTGTGTTCACCATCTCCCTTTCAATCCCACCTTGGTCTGATTTCAACGTATATCAGAAAGATAACGGAACATTAAAGGTATCATTCTTTCAATCCCACCTTGGTCTGATTTCAACTATCCTATCAGCTCTTGCGGTGTTTAACATTGCAAATCCTTTCAATCCCACCTTGGTCTGATTTCAACACATGAGCTTCGTGATGTGGATTGCTGATGTTGTTAGGGGGCGTGCTTTCAATCCCACCTTGGTCTGATTTCAACAAAAGATTACGCAGCCTCGCAAAGTCATTTCTGAACTCTTCTTTCAATCCCACCTTGGTCTGATTTCAACCGTTTACATTTGTTGTTATTGTGGGAATCATATCCCTCCTTTCAATCCCACCTTGGTCTGATTTCAACATTCGTCGCAGAATAAATTTCATAATACAGATAAAACTTTCAATCCCACCTTGGTCTGATTTCAACCTGCTGCACTGCTTCGGCAGTTCTGGTGGAACGAGTTACTTTCAATCCCACCTTGGTCTGATTTCAACTAGCTCATCTTTATCTTTCCATCCTTTGTGAATGCCTTCTTTCAATCCCACCTTGGTCTGATTTCAACCTCTGGTAATATTTCTTTCATTTCTAATTTAAAGCTTTCTCAACCCTTCTTTAGTTTATATACTGTCGTAAATCCCCAGAGTTGCAGACCATTTATAAAGATATGCGACTTTTATTCTGGAGATTTATTTCAAATTGGACGAACCAGATCACATTTTAAGGAAATTAAAGGTGAATCGGCGTGATTATACCATTAAATAAAATTTTCGCCAGCAGGTTTTAAAAACGAAGGAAGTAAAAATTAAAAGTTTATGCTATTAAAAATTAAAAATAATTTGATTTACGACGGCCATACACTTAAGAAAATACTGAAATTTGACCATAGCAGCTCTTATTTTCGGATTAAAGATGATTTGGCAAGCGTGACTGACAGCTAACCCATAACATTTCATCCGGTATCTTCCGGCAACAACGGCAGTTGACGTTACTGAACATTGATAAATTTGAAGCCTTTCCAAATGTTTTTAAAGTAGTGGGGATACTTTCTCTCCGATGAGGTACAGAATCGTACGAATTGAACTCAGGGACGAGGATTCAGTTCTGCTTTATCTAAAAAAAGTCGATAGAAAGCCCGGTTTTGTGACACAGGCTGATATAAGCGATCCCGCAAAGATCATTGAGTTTGGTTTGCAGGTGGGAATGGATCTGGCAAAGAGATTTGAAGAGCTCATGCAGTTCGATGCGTTTATCACTGTTAGTTATGAATATTACAGCATGAACGAGCTGAGGGTCGGGGATATCGTTGAAGTTGAAGTAAGGCCATGTTGAAAGCATTTGTCTGGCGTTTTGGGACCCTATTTTTAACCCTGCGAAAGTAATATATACCCACTTCAGCGTAGTGATGGCTAGGCTCCGGTGGTGTAGCCCGGCCAATCATACGGGACTCTCGATCCCGTGACCCGGGTTCAAATCCCGGCCGGAGCATATTCCTTTTTCTGTGGGGGTGGGTGTAAGGAACGGGTTAAAGGTGTAATGAGGAGGATTAAATTTACCGCGTTAAATACCCTAAAAATTTTTAAGACTTTGGCCAACTCTGAACGAGGTGAGTGAATGCCGGTACTGTGGTTAGCGGATGTCGATAAAAATGATATTCCATTGGTGGGTGGAAAAGGCGCTAATCTGGGTGAACTGCTCAGGGCTGAAATTCCCGTTCCTGATGGCTTCGTTGTCGATGCAAGAACTTTTAGGGAGTTTATAGAGAAAACCGGGATTAGTGAGAAGATTTATTCGCTTCTTGAAAATCTCGACGTGGAAGACACTGAAAAGCTTGATGCCGTTTCAAAAGAGATAAGGGAGATAATAGAAAACGCAAAAATGCCTGAAGAAATAGAGAAAGAAATCAGAGAGGCATACAGGAAGCTGTGTGAGGAAGAAGGAGAAGAAGTTTATGTGGCAGTAAGAAGCTCGGCAACGGCAGAAGATCTGCCAGATGCAAGTTTTGCTGGTCAGCAGGATACATATCTGAATGTTGTTGGCGAGGATAACGTGGTGAAGAAGGTTAAGGAATGCTGGGGAAGTTTATTCACGCCACGAGCCATTTACTACAGAGTCCAGAAGGGTTTCAGACATGAGGATGTCAGCATCGCTGTTGTTGTGCAGAAAATGATCAACAGTGAGAAGAGCGGGGTGATGTTTACATCGCATCCTGTAACCGGAGAGAAACTGTGTATAATTGAGGCTGTTTTTGGTCTTGGAGAGGCCATTGTGAGTGGTCTCGTTACGCCGGACACCTACGTTTACGATAGAAGAAGCAGGAAGCTCGTTGAAGTGAAAATAGGAGAAAAAGAGTTCATGATAACAAAGCAGGATGGTAAGACCGTTAAGATAAAACTCGATCCTGAAAAGGCTAAAGAAAGAGTATTGAGTGATGATGAGATAGACCGGCTCATTGTACTTGGTGAGTTAATAGAGGATCACTATGGAAAACCTCAGGATGTCGAGTGGGCGATTGAGAAGGGCAAGATATACATCGTTCAGTCCAGACCTGTAACAACAATCAGAGACAGCGATGCAGAGATAGAAGAGGTGTCTGAGGAGGGTAAGATCCTGCTCAAAGGCCTTGGCGCATCTCCTGGAATCGCAACCGGGAAGGTCAAGGTAATCTTCAGTGAGGAGGAGATATCAAAGGTGGAGGATGGGGATATTCTTGTTACCACAATGACAACTCCCGATATGGTTCCTGCAATGCAAAGAGCAGCGGCCATTATCACCGATGAAGGAGGTATGACCTGTCACGCTGCGATAGTTTCCAGAGAGCTCGGAGTTCCGGCAATTGTGGGGACAAAGGAGGGTACGAAGATTTTGAAAGACGGAATGATAGTGACGGTTGATGGTGAGAAGGGCATTGTTTACGAGGGAAGGATAGAAAAGAAAGAGAAGCCAAAGCCGGCTGTTGCATCAGTGCCCGTAATAACAGCGACTGAAGTTAAGGTAAACATTTCAATTCCGGATGTGGCTGAAAGGGTTGCCAGAGAGACAAATGCTGATGGTGTCGGGCTCTTCAGAATAGAGCACATGATTCTCGGATTGGAGAAGCATCCGATGAAGTTCATCAGTGACGGGGAGATAGACAGATACGTCGATCTTCTTTACGAGGAGATGAAGAAGGTCGTTAAGGCCTTCTACCCCAAACCAGTATGGATAAGGACGATTGATGCTCCTACAGACGAGTTCAGATCCATGGAGGGTGGAGAGGATGAGCCAATAGAGTCAAACCCCATGCTGGGTTTCAGGGGGATAAGGCGAGATCTGGCAAATGATGAGCATTTCAGAGCGGAGATGAGGGCCATAAAGAAACTGATAGATGAAGGGTACACAAACGTCGGAATAATGCTTCCGCTCGTAACATCCCCATGGGAGGTCAGAAGGGCGAAGGAGATAGCGATAAGCGAAGGATTACCTCTTGATAAAATCGAGTTCGGGATAATGGTGGAAACCCCTGCAGCGGCTATGATAATTGAGGACCTCATTAAGGAGGGAATTGATTTTATCAGCCTCGGTACAAATGACCTTACACAGTACACCCTTGCAGTTGACAGGAACAACGAGAACGTCGCATACCTCTACGACGAAACACATCCGGCAGTAATGAAACTAATAGAGAGAACAATACGGATCTGCAAAGAAAATGGTGTGAAGACCTCAATCTGCGGTCAGGCAGGAAGCTATCCGCACGTTGTGGAGAAGCTTGTGAAGATAGGCATTGACAGTGTATCAGCCAATCCTGATGCCGTGCAGAAGATAAGAGAGGTCGTCGCAAGGATTGAAAAGAAGATAATCCTGGAAAAGCTGAGAAAGCTTTAACCGTAGGCAATAATCTTTCTAGCCTCCATTTTTCCAATTTTTGAGTTGCCCTCTATTAACAACCTGTTCCCGGCCACCACCTCTCCCACTTCACACCCCCTTGAAATTCTCACATCTGACTCTGCTACAATCCGATTGCCCCTGCAGCGAGAGAGCAGTACAACATCTTCAGCCCTGATTTCATTGAACTCCGAGTAGGCTCCAACAGTAACCTCCTCAGCCCGGATAACCCCACCAACAACACATCCCCTGCCAAGATTTACCTCTCTGGCCTCTATGCTTCCCAGAAAGCTGCAGTTTATCCCAGCAACAACCGTTCCCTCAAATCTTATATTTCTGGTTATTACACTCCCGGACTTAATGCTCAGAACCATGTTTTTCCTGTCAATCCTTATCATTTCTTCACACCCTGCCTAACCTTCACAGCCATTCCTCTCTCCATCTCAAGCATTTCAAATGCAGATAACACAGCTCTACCTGTTGCGAGAAGTTCGTCCTTTGTGTTAACGACTATGACTTCATCATTTGCCCTTATGTCCTCATCAACCTCCACAACATGCTTGGCAAACACGCTCTTCCCCTTTGCAATGAAATCCGAAACCTCATCCAGGACCACAACCCTCATTCGGGGATATGGGAGAGATCTGTGCAGCCTTCTTGCCCCCTCGATGCTGAGAGTGAACCATCCTGAATCCGCTTTCAGTGTGGCAATTCTCAGTCCGTTGTCTGTGATTTGCCTTACTCTTCCTGTGGTTGACAGGATAAACTTAACCGAATCCGGGAACAGGGCTTTTCCTGCCCCCTTTCCGAACTGATAGTCTGCGATCATCCTCACAGTCCTGAGGTTTACATCACCTTCCATATCGCCTCTCCCTCCTCTGGTACTCTCTCAAAATCCTCAAAAAGTCAATGTATCTGAGATTGTCCCAGTCGATGTCAGCAAAGTACAGCTCGCTGTATATCCCCTGCCATATCAAAAACTCGGGCACCTCGTTTCCAGCCTTTATTATTATGTCGGGCTGAGTTTTCACAGTGAGAAATTTCTCAAAAGTCCTCTCGTCTACATCTTCCGGGTTAAGTCTGTTTTCCGCAATCATCTGGGCCAATTTTCTTATAACCGTTAGAATTTCCTCATGTCCGGTATGGTTTATGATATTTATCACGGGCTCTCTACCACTCAGCTCCCTGACAATTCCGTTTCCGATAATTCTAACCCTGTAGCCCCGTAGAAGAGATTCCCTGACTTTATCGTATGAGCAGACTGTAACCTCGCTGATGCCGAATTTTCCACACCACTCAGCAAATTTCAAAAAACTCTCACCAAGCTGCTTGCATACTACGACCACGTGTCTAGGAACCTTTTTTATTTCCCTTTCCAGTATCTTTTCGTAAATTTTGGTCAGCATTCTACCAACATTTAAATGCAACCAATACTTAACTTTTCCCAATGCTCCCGGTAATAATCCTGTCAGCAATATCACTACTCGCCATAAAGCTTGATTCGAGACTGGTATTTGCCATTCTCGCAATAACGACTTTGATTTATGCTGACAGGAAGAATCTAAAACTGACTCTCAGAAATCCTGATAAGGAAGATTCATACTTCAACATGCTCCTTTTTTCAACTTTTTTGGCCCTGCTTTCCTGTTTTGCTCTGCCAAAAGATGTCGTGTTTGCCTCAATGTTTCTGCTCTTCGTACACGAGTTCAGAAAAAATTCCATTCTCAACATAGCCGCATACAGCTCGGCAGCAATTTTCTACTTTCTCGCTTTTGAATTGCTCACAGGGATTCAGTACAGTACAACTCATCTTTTTTTTGTCTGTCTGGCGGGAGGACTGTCAGCATCCCTTGTTGAAAGTGTCGAGACTGACACGGACAAGAGGCTGACCCTCCTCATCACGCTCTCGACAGTCTTTACAATTTTTAAAATCTACATACCCTCAGCATCAGTTACGGATTTGGGGATTGCATTTCTGGTTTCTTTTCTGATGAGCCTTCTCGCCCTTAAAGCTGGAGTGGCAGACGAGTCCGGGTTGATGAGTGCAACCCTGGTGGGGACAACTTTAATACTTTTCACAGACATCAGATTTTTTGCCGTTATCCTCCTGTTCTACGCCCTGGGCTCAGCGGTAACGAAATACAGATACGAAGTCAAGCAACGCAGGGGTATTGAGGAGCAGGCGGGAGGGGCAAGGGGTTATACAAATGTTTTTGGTAACAGCCTTGCAGGATTATTTTTTGCCATACAGTACAGCGTTACAGGAAATCCAGCCTTTGCCGCCGCATTTGTTGCTTCTGTTGGCGCAGCTCTTTCCGACACAATGGCCAGCGAGATTGGAAAGGCGGGAGAGAGAGCGTACCTCATAACTACTTTTGAGAAAGTTAAACCGGGTGTCAGCGGAGGGATATCACTCAACGGCGAGCTGGCCGGACTGGTAGGGGCGGTTGTAACCTCAGCCCTTGCAGTTTCACTCGGAATACTGGACATGTATTCCGCAGTTATTTCTGCCGTTGCAGCATTCACCGGAATGCACATTGACAGCATTCTCGGGGCAACTCTCGAAAAAAAGGGATATCTGACAAATTCAACCGTGAACTTTCTTGCGACGCTCTTTGCGGGTATTATCAGCCTTTTCTTTTTCTGACCGTCAGTGCCACAAATGCAATTGCAGCAATGGACAGTACACCCTCAAATCCGGGAGCCTCAATTATCTGTTCGATTCTGGATTTCTTTTCGGGGGTGTAGTAGTTGTACGGGTTAAATTCAGCATGCTGAAGTTCCCTCTCGCTTCCTGCATTTGCCATGTTTGTCAGAAGCTTTGCCAGCCTTTCCGAGAGTTTAAAGTACATCAGTTTTGCGTACTTGTTATCCAGACTCTCTGCATACTCATAATAGGCAGCGGGAAGAACGGGGAAAAGTACCTGTTCAGCCTCGTAAATTGCCGTGTTTGCGGCCTCCTTAGCGCCCTGCACTTTGTCGTCTATCGAACCGTAGTTGACCTCAATTGCGAGACTTGAATCGGTAATTGAATTGATTGCCATCACAGCCGCACCGGCATAAAATCCTTCAGAAAGCATCCTTTTGGCAGTTTCAAGAGATTCGTAGCCGTCATTGAGCAGATCTTCATTACCATGTAACGATGAGGCGTAAATCATTATCGAACTCGCCTGGGTGATGTAAAATTCAGCTCTTTTTTTGAGTGCTTCGTTTGATATCTCGTAGTCGTTTTTGAGATATGGCAAAATGGACAGCCAGACTTTTGCGCTTTCAACCCTTTCCTTTGCGTATGCGAGATAATGCAGCGCTTCATCATCTGAGCTGGCTGTCTTGGACTTTTCAAGCAGGTTTTCAGCCTCAGCGACCCTTTCCTGTGCAGCCGCTATTACCTGAAGAGAGTTCACCCCTATTTTCTCCGATCCGAGGTAACTTTTCAGAGACTGTATTTCTCTCTTTATGCTATCAGCTTCGTTGTCATACTGCTGTGCGGTAACAATATTTTTCTTGTAAATCTCATATCTCAATAGTATTTTTGCCTGAAAATACGTGCTTGTCGCAGCATAGTATTTACCCTCTCTGTAATATTCCTCAGCTTTTTTGATTAACTTGTCTGCCTCCTCGCTGCTAACCTGTTTTCTCAGAGGCTCGATTGAGCTTTTCATTTCCTCTGCCAGCATTTTTAGGATGTCCGAATACTCGCCAGGGCTGAATTTTCCCTTTGGCTTTTTTATTTCATAACCTGTAAAAAACTTCAGCGCATCGTTCAGAGTGTTTACCTCGTAAACTTTCACACCGAGAGTTTTTCCATACTCCACCAGGTCTATTTTCTTGTACTCTGTGGTTACCACATTGATTATTCCGACTCGCCTGACCTTCTGCTCCTCAACGTACGTGATCCTCTGTCCATGAGGTATAAGAAATATCTTCCCCCCGTTGGCGGCTGCTGCTTCCAGCTTGTATTTCAAACCACCTACCGGGCCTATAAAGCCGTCGGGATATATCATCCCGGTCATGAAGACATCGTTTCTAATCTGCAGTCCTTTGAGTGCAGCGACGGTGGCAACTGTCATCACCCCTCCTGCTGATGGGCCACCCACAATCGGCGCTTCTGCCTCAATTATGTAGAAGAAATCGTATTTCGTAAAGTCCAGACCAAGCAGGTCGCAGGCAGTCAAGGCAGCAAGTTGAGCACTACCCTGCATGTCTATTTCAGTGTACGGTGTTGTTGAGACGAATACCTTGCCATCTCCTGGTGTTACAATAACACTGATGTTTATGACCACACCCACCGGGTTTTCTCCACTTGTAACTGCAACTGCCTTAATATCGGCCCTTTTTGCGTTTTCGAACTGACCGTGGACAGGGTATGCCAGCAAAACAAACAGCGTTAAAAGGATGATGACTTTTTTCATGAACTGGCTAGGGACGAAGGGAATTAAAACTTTACTTCAACGTCCGCCACGTATCTGTTTACATAAGGTGCAAAGTTTCCACACTTCTTTATTTTTATTACATCTACATTGATGCCGTGTTCCCTGAATTTCCTGGCAACAATTTCAGAAAGCCTGTTTTCGATATTTTCGCTTTCGAAAGTGTAGTAGTGGATGATGCTGCCATCCGTCACCTTTCCCTTAAGCAGATGGATGAAATTTTCTGCCGAATATGGGGCGGGCATAACCACCCTGTCAAATTTTCCTGGAAGACCCGGAACAACATCCTCCACATCCCCTTCAATAACACTGACAACCTCCTCGACCTTGTTCAGCCTGATATTTTTGCGGAAGTAATCGACCGCTGCGGGGTTCAATTCTATTCCAATAACTTCCTTCGGTCTTGCAAGCTTTGCAATAACAATCGGGTAGGGCCCAACCCCTGCAAACATCACAAGAACCCTCTCTCCTTTCCTCACCTGCCTGGCAATCCTTTCTCTCTCCCCCGAAAGTTTAACCGAGTAATAGGCCTTTGTCGGGTCAACTGCAAATCGGCATCCGTGCTCTTTCACAATTGTTTCGGTCTCTCCACCATATACTGGCTCGTATTTGGCCACCCTGTATACGCCATCAACCTCTCCCACCTTCCTCAGAATTGTTTTGACGTGCTTGTGTCTCGCCAAAATGGCAGCCACGATCTCCTTCCTGCGATGCAGTATCTCATCAGGGATGTCGATGATCACGACATCACCGATTATCTCGAAACTTCTTCTTACCATCCTGATTTCCTCGTCGCTCAACTTTCCTTTGAGCAAATCCTTAATGGACACATAGCTTATTTAACCCTTCATGCTAAAATTGTTGCGATGATTGAAAAAATGCGCGTGTACTTCATAACCGACTCAAGGTTCGGTAAACATGAAGAACTTGCCATAAAAGCACTGGAGGGCGGTGTCAGAACAGTACAGCTAAGAGAGAAAAAGAGGTCTGCGAGAGAGATTTACGAAACTGCTAAAAGGATGAGGGCGATAACCCATGATTACGATGCATTGCTGATAATTAACGACAGGGTCGACATAGCTCTGGCAGTAAATGCGGATGGAGTCCACATTGGGCAGGAAGACCTGCCGCCAGAGTCAGTCAGGGACGTTTTTGATGGCATTATAGGAGTTTCAGCCCATACAGTTGAGGAGGCCTTAAGGGCAGAGATGTGCGCAGACTACCTCGGCGTCGGCCCCGTTTTCATGACAAGAACCAAAAGGGATGCAAGAGAGCCTATTGGAATTGAAGGTCTTAAAAGAATCGTGGACGCCACGAAGGTTCCTGTAATCGCTGTAGGGGGGATTGATGAGAGCAATGCAGTCGAGGTTCTCAGAACCGGTGTGGCAGGGATTGCTGTTGTATCGGCAATAGCCGGTGGAAAGGATGTGGAGGGGGCAGCGAGGACACTAGTTAATGTTTCAGCTAATTATGACTATGAGGTGGTTAGAAAAAATTAAATATTGATAAATCTCAGGAATTTCCAATGATTGGGATCTTGATACCGCTGATTCTGCCGATCCTCCTTCTGGAAGCTGTTTCTTTCATACCCGTATTTCTGTTTGCGCCACTCTACCTTGCTGGCAGCGTTCTATCTCAGAATATCGGAGAGGCAAGCGTGGGTCTTATCGGAGCCGTTTCGCTTTACTATTACTTCATGCGTGGATGATTTTAAATAACCGGGAACAAACTTTCTATGATGAACGATAAACTGCTCAGCGAACTCAAAGGTTATCAGATAGTTGGCAGGCATTCAGCCGTGAAAACCTGCCTGTGGCTCAAAAAATCTCTCAAAGATGAGGGTGTGTGCTACAAGCAGAAGTTTTACGGCATACACAGCCATCGCTGTCTTCAGATGACCCCTTCATTGATGTGCAACCAGTCGTGTGTTTACTGCTGGAGACCTCTCGAACTGCTGAAGGGTTTCAGGGGTTGGGACGATCCTGGATTTATAGTGAGGGAAAGTATAAAAGCCCAGCATCGTCTACTGAGCGGCTTTCACGGCACGCCGGGTGTAAACAGAAAAAAACTGGATGAGGCATACAATCCCAATCAGGTTGCCATAAGCCTCATAGGGGAGCCCACCCTTTATCCGTATCTTCCCGAGATGATTGAGGAGTATAAAAGGAATGGTTTTACGACATTTCTTGTCACAAACGGAACAATGCCGGAAATGTTAGAGAAGGTCAATCCAACTCAGCTATACGTAAGCCTGACAGCATTTGACGAGGAAAGTCATTTGACCCTCAACAGACCGCCAAAAAGCAACTGGACCAGAATTCTGGAGAGTCTTGATGTAATGAGAGAAAAGGAGTGCAGGACTGTTATAAGGCTGACACTCATAAAGGGCATGAACATGGGTGAAAATGCTATAGAGAACTATGCAAGGCTTATCGAGAGAGCAGAACCGGATTACGTGGAGGCAAAAGCCTACATGTTCTTGGGCTATTCCAGATTGAGGCTGAAATATGAGAACATGCCTGAGTTTACCGATATCATTGAATTTTCCAGAAAACTGTCGGAAGTGAGCGGATACGAAATTGTGAAGGAGTCCGAGCCGAGCAGGGTTGTGCTTTTAGAGGGGTAGTATGGAAATTGAGGAATGCAGAAACAAATTGATTTCACTTGAGAGGGCCAGAGAGGAGCTTCTCACACTTGTCAGAGATTTGAGGACGAATTCCACAAAGGCAACTGCCCTACTTCACGCTGGAGACATCGAAGGGGCGGAAGAAAAAATCCAGAGAGCTTTGAAAGTACTTGAAAAGGTCGTGAGGTTCAGAAAATTTCCCGAAATTTACTACTCCCTCACACACGATGCCATGCAGGAGCTTGTAGAAGCATTTGCTTTCCACAAAGCAGTAAAGGGGGAATTCAGCTTTTCAATTGATCTTGATATAGAGCCATCGGCAATGGTTACGGGACTGGCAGATTTGATCGGAGAACTTAGAAGGTACGCATTGAACAGGCTGGTTGAGGGGAATTTCGAAGATGCAGAAAGGATGATGGTGCTGATGGAGAAAATATATGATGAGCTAGTATCTTTCACGTTTCTGCCGGAAAAGCTCGTTCCCGGGTTGAGAAGGAAACTTGATGTTGCAAGAGCAGGTATCGAGAGAACGAAATCTGATTATATCGCAGCAAAGGTAGCGAGATTGAATGAGGGTCTGGGTAGGAATTGATGATACGGACAGCAGCAGGGGGATGTGCACAACGTATCTCGCAACTCTCATCATGGAGAGAGTTGAGAGTGAGCTGGGGAGAGTTGAGGGGTTCCCAAGGCTTATAAGACTTAACCCCACAATTCCGTACAAAACGAGAGGGAATGGTGCGGTAAGCTTTCTTGTGGACGTTGAGGACAGGGAAGATCTTATGGAGGTCGTAAATGAGGTGGTTCTTGAACATGCAATGATTGAGGACGAGAACACAGATCCCGGTGTGGTTTTTGTCGACGATGATCTGGCACTTAAGCTGAAGAGCTTTGCAGACAGGGCCATGAAAGACGTCGTAATGCTTGATGAAGCTCTTTTCCTGATCGGAAAGTATTTCATCCCGCATCTTAAGTACAAAAAAGGAAGGGGATTGATTGGAGCGCTTGCTGCAGTGGGTGCAGAGTTGAATGACCATACGCTTGAGCTAATAGCGTACCGGTATCCAGAAAAGTTCGGAACTGAGAGAGAGTACGATGAAGAAAGTTTCTTCGATATGGATTTTGAGCTGTATCCCCTGACCTTCGACAATGTTGACTGGTGTAATGAAAAGGTTGTCTGCATTCCAAACACACCGTGTCCTGTGCTTTACGGATTGAGAGGGGAGAGCGTAGAGGCTCTCTACGATGCACTCGACATGATCAGAACCGAACCCTATGACAGAAAAATGATCTTTATAACAAATCATGCAACAGACATGCACATTATAGATACGGACAGGATCAGCATAACAGGGCTTGAGAACTATCGCTCATATAAGGTGACGGGTAGAGTTACGGGAGAACCCTATGACATCGAGGGGGGTCATGTATTCTTCGAAATTGACACCAGGTTTGGTGAGATTAAATGTGCAGCCTTTGAGCCAACCAAGCAGTTCAGAAACATAATCAGACAGCTCAGACCCGGAGATGAGGTTGAGGTTTACGGATCGATGAAAAAGGATACCATCAATCTTGAGAAGATCAGGATCGTGAAACTGGCCAAGGTGTATGTTGAGAGAAACCCAATCTGCGCCATCTGCGGAAAAAGGATGGAGTCTGCAGGAAAAGGACAGGGATTCAGATGCAGAAAATGCAAAACAAGGGCGTCGCGAAAGGTTAAGGAGCTACTAAGTAGAGAGATCGAAACAGGATTTTATGAAGTTCCACCTTCTGCAAGAAGACACCTTTCTAGGCCGCTTATCAGGATGGATGGTGATAAAAGACACATTTTCCGATAAGGTTTTAATTCCCCGGATGTAGGAACTTCGATGTCCGATAATATCCTCAAGAGCTGGATAGCCTTCCTTCCTGTAAGTGCCGGACTGTTTATGGTTCTGCTGGATGTGAGCGTTCTGAACGTTGCCCTCCCGAGAATTGCAGAGGACTTCAGGGCTACAATGTCGGATCTCCAATGGATAATGAATGCATACACCCTTACCATGGTTGTTCTTCTGGTCATCACCGGCAGAATAGGAGATATGGTAAGGAGAGATCGGTTTTTCATCTTTGGGATGGCAATATTCACACTGGGCAGTTTTCTGTGCGCACAATCGTGGAATACTCAGTCGATTATCGCCTTCAGAGCCCTGCAGGCTGTTGGCGGAACAATACTCAGCGGAAATACTCTTGCCATCGCAGCAGAGCTGTTTCCTCCCGGTAAAAGGGGAGAAGTCATGGGACTCAATGCCATTTTAATAGCGTCGAGCTTTACACTCGGTCCGATTATTGGTGGATGGCTGACAACGAACTTTAGCTGGCACTGGGTGTTCTACATCAACGTTCCAATTGGGATCATTTCCATAATCGGAGCGTGGTTCCTTCTTCCCCCACTGGGTGGTAAGGAAAAGGTACCTGTGGATCTGCTTGGGGCGGCTCTGCTATCGATCGGATTGGGGGCTCTAACTCTTGGAATTATCAAGGGTCAGGACTGGGGATGGACGAATCAGAAGACCATATCATGCTTTATTGTGGCTATCCCATACCTAATCGCCTTTATTATGAGGGAAATAACCTATGAGTATCCTATGCTGGATTTAAGTCTTTTTAAAATCAGAAATTTCAGCGTATGCATGGCGGCCACACCCATTTTATTTTTTGGCATGTCTGCATCTCTGTTCGTCATCCCCTACTTTTTACAGGGTCTGAAATTTCTCAGTGCTGAGGATTCGGGATACTGGATGGTCGCCATACCTATCATGAATACACTCGTTGCACCGATTTCGGGGAGACTGAGCGATAGGATAAATCCGAAGTATCTAATGACACTCGGTCCAATTCTTTTTGCTGTCGGTCTGTATAATCTGACCCACATCTACCTCGATATTGGCTACTGGGAATTCTTTGCCCTCATAGCGCCAATGGGTCTTGGAATGGGATTGCTCATGTCCCCCTCATTCAACGTGATGATCTCTTCAGTCCCCATTGAGAAGGTGGGTATGGCCAATGGAACTATCAGGTCAATGAACACTCTGGCGCAGGCCATGGGTGTGGCTGTTGGCGGTGTTCTTCTCACTGCCAGAATGAAAGAGTGGATTCCGGGTTATGCAAATCAGGTTCCGGATCCCGGTACCATGAGAATACTGCTGAACTATGCAAGATACGGATATCCGGCACCGCTAATTGCCATGGTCGAGGGCTTCATTGACAGCATGCAGCACGTCTTCACAATCATGGTGCTGTTTCCGCTGATAACTGCAGTCATAATAGCAGTATTCCTGAAGGGTGGTGAACACCTGAGCAGAGTGAGAACCGCAACAGCTTATTAAAAAATTTTTAAAAAAGCATCATTCTGAATAGGCTATGAGGACTGTATCGCCGTCGTCTGCTACCTCCTGCGGTGCAACATTGTATCCGTACTTCCAGCTCCAGCCCGGATTAGCGTCGATGTCCGGTCCACCGGCTGCCAGGTAAGCCGCCCAGGCCAGCTCACTGCAGTAGTAGCTGTCTCCATAGACCTCCTTGCCTCCAACGTAGGTTAGCCATTTGTAATCGTATGGTTTGCCAACCTGTTTTAGGGCAAACTCTATTGCAGCCCGTCTTACGCTGTCTGTTGTTTTAACCCGGTAGATAGCTGCTTCGTAGGCTTTGTGGACGTTTGTTACCGGATTCACTACAACCCCATCTTCTGTGGCCTCCACGATTTTTCCATCTCCGATGTAAATTGCTACATGTGTCCAGTGTCCCGGGATTAGCAAGGCGAATTTCGGATTGTACTCCAGAATTAAATCACCCGGCTGCAGTTTACTCAAATCCAGATTGTTTCCGCTGTCACCAATCCAGAAAGCCGACACGGGTGTCAGAAAAATCACAAACAGGACTCCGGCAAGTAAAAGCTTTCGTCCCTCCACGGTTCAGCACCTCCTAATTAATGTTGTTAATCTGCATAATAATTTCTATAAAAATTTTTCGTTATGAAATTGGGAATGTCAGACCGGATTAACCGGAACCTTCGGGAACGTACTTCTAGCCCGGCTGACATCTTTTTGCAGCCCGGGCTCCAGAAGGATACTCTTGCACACTGACACATCCATAACAAACTATAAACCTGGCTGAGAGCTGCTGGATGTGGATCCACAGTCCGGAAATATCATAACAGAGCTACCGCAAACTCAGCTACTTTTTTATTCTTTCATGTAGCATGATGTACTTTGCTTTATTACTCCACTTGAAAAGATTGCAAGAGATGTTGAAGACCTCAAGAAGAAGATCGATTATCTAATAGAGGTCATCGAGAGCGAAAAGAAAAAGAACCTCATCGAAGATATGATGAGAATAGAGGAAGAAGAGGAGTTTGTGGAGCTGAAATTTTGAGATATAAAGTACTAATCAGCAAAAAAGCACTTGAGTTTATCGACTCCCTACCTGAAAAGAGTCAGGGGATAATAAAAGACAAACTTAGCAGTCTTGTTAACAGCCCATACCCCGGGAAAAGGGGAGATAAAAAGAAGCTAAAGCTTCCAAGCTACGAGTTATACAGAATGCATATTGCAAGAAGCTACACAGCTTTTTGCAGAATCTATGAAGATGAGAAAGTTGTTAAGATTCTCGACATCATGACGGTTGAAATGTAGTTCACTTTCATGGATAAGGTAACGAGAAGAAACTTTCTTAGAAGGTCTCTTCTCACAACAGCCTTTTTTCTTGGCTTACATTTTGAAGGTTGCTCAGAACCGTGTGAATCGATGCGTGTTACACCAACACCGCACACGCCACAAACACCCAAAAACACACCATACAACATAGACACCAAAATAACCCAAACTATAGACAAGACATAAGGAAACATAGTTACAATCCTCGAAGTCTACACACCCCCAAAAACCAGAAATAAGAATCACAAGCCCAGACTATACCGAGCTCGCAACCAAGAGCGCCGACTGGTACATAACCCTAACCAAACAGGGAAAAACATTCTTCCCGGTCGACGACCACACCCTACAACAAAAATTCTCTAAACCAGAAGACAGGGCCCCCGCACTACAACTACTCGCCGAGACACCCCTCAAGACATGGACCACCAACTACAAAGACTTCCTCTACGGCTTCCATGCAGCACGAGCATTCTGGAACCACCACGTACCACTAGCAAGACGAGTAGCCGACCTAGCACTAGAAACATGGCCAATGTGGAACAACAAGAAAAACATGCTCTGGAGCTATTACATAATGCTCGGAGACGCTGCAGGACACGGAGAACTACACAGTATAGCATTTCTACTGGGAATGGACGACATAGACACCAAAGAAGACTACGGGCAACATCCAATTTTAAAACTCATAAACAGCAACCGCAAGAGCCCCGACATGGAAAAAGAATACTACCAAAAATACCCCGACGCGCCCACCAACATACTATCCAAAAACTCGAAAGAATGGAGAGGCAACAAGCTCGTAAAGCGTGGCAGCATACGCGGACATGTACACCCACAAGGTAGGATGACCCAAAAAACCATACAGCGAGAGAGAAATCTATGAAGGGCTCAACCCAGCAATAGCCGCCGCGACAGGACTACCATGGACCTACGAGTACACGGGCGTGTTCAGATCCGAGACGGCCGTGACAATAAGCGACAAAGCCGCCAGCCTTCTCAAACAAAAATATGGGGACGACCTCGCGATAGGACCAGCCAACCTGGTCGGGCCCTTCCTCTCCAAGAGCGCGGCCAGAAAAGACTGGGAAAAAGCAAAACAAGTAGGAGGATACCCCAGCGGGCCACTACCAGAAAAACCCAAAATAGCCATCCGATGGCCCAGGCACACACAAAGAGAACTCCCAATAACAACAAACCAGTACAACCAGAAACAACACACCGACGGATACATCATCGCGAGACTATGAAACCCCGAAGCCGGCAATGCAAGGATTGTAGATTACGTCATCAGAATTTTAACTCAATCTTGTTGTTAAATCCTGCTAACCCTCAAATCATGGATAACCTTTTTATCTTTCCCAACAAAGATAGCATGATGGGTGAAGCAATTGAACTTCTCCGCAGAATCGAGAACAAGCTCGAAGAAATTGACAGAAGGCTGAGAAGAATTGAGGAAGAGCTTTTTGATGAGCTGAGTGAGGAGGAATTAAAAGAGGTTAAGGAAATCCTTGAAGCCTGTAAAACAGGAAAGATGAAGACGTATTCGCTGGAAGAACTGAAAAAGGAGCTTGGAATCGAGGATGAAGTTTGAAGTCAGAATATCCGATATAGCGGCTAAGGACATCAAGAAGCTTGACAAGATCACGAGGGTCAGGATATACAAAACGATCAGAAAGCTTGAAGATCCCTTTTCTCTCGACATCAAAAAGATTGAGGACCATATTTAAGGGTCAGAGTCGGTAATTTCAGAATCATCATATAAATCGATTTCGAAAACCAGATTGTATGGATTGCCAAGGTTGACAAACGGGAAAGAGTTTACGACCGCCTATAACTCCCTCAGCTCCCTGAACAGCTGCATGAAGTAAACAACCATCAGCAAGCTTAACATGAGAGCGTGCTGGTATCCGCTCCTCAAAGCCAGGACCATTATCACCGCAATAACCCCAACCAGAAACAAAGGAAACAGCGTAACGCTCTCTTTCGGCAGCTTGAACCTCTCATTTTCAAAACCGTAAGCCTGCAGGAACTCAACCAGCTTCTTGTTCTTCAAAGCTTTCCTTTTGTTCTTAAATGTACTAAAGACATCACAGATTTCACTGTTTTGCGATTCGATTCAAAATCATTTTAATACGATTCAAAAGTTCTGATATATACCCAAGTGTTTCATTAATGTCTGGGAAATAGTCACTCGGGTGTGCGCACTCATTCCTTTTGCTTAGCAACCCATGTAAAACTTTCATTTCACTTTTTCTCAAAATTTCAATATCTTTTACTGCCTCTATTATCTGGTAATCTGGATACTTCTCTCTTAATTCTTCTTTGCTTGATACTTTCCAATTTGGCCTTTTTTCTTTGAGTTTTTGGAAATTCTTCAGAAGTAGCTCGTGAATGAAGTCTATAAAACCTGCCCATGCGAGCACGTGTGCTGCTCTGAAAAGCCCGTTTTCGACACATCTCAGAGCTTCTCTAAATAGCTCATCTTGTTCGAGCGATAGACCGTTTAATTCACTATAACTTTCATTTAATTTTACAACTCGTGATTTTTCAGCACTTTCGTATATGCCGAGTATCTTATGGGCAATTATTTCAAATTTCTTCGAATTTTTAACAAATTCCTCAATTGTGCTTATTTCATTCTGAAAGCAGATTTCTTTTAAGTGAACGAAACAATTTGTCGTATACCTCCTCATCATTGGTGGCTGGCAATTGAAGCTGTATGTTTATGTTAATCGCCAGACCGTGTGTTGGAAGCTTTATCGTTGGTGGTCGAGTTAACGATTTATCCATTTTTGCATTTTGAGTGACTGATTCGGTTTCCTCAAAATCTGCTAATTCGCATAAGGCTTTGAAAGTTAAAATTATTCTGTCGATCGTATTGCTTGCAAGATTCGTCTGTGCGGCAAAAAAGTTTTTCAGCGCTTCTTTATCTTTTCTGTGTGCATCAGGATATGTATCAAAAAGTTGTTGATAAGCTCTCTTTATAGCTGATGCCATTATCTTTGGTGCAAGTTCTCTGTTACGGTAGTTATTCCATGTCTCGGTCGGAATTCCCGATGCATCTATAAATCCCAGATCTTTTAAGAGGCCTACTATAGTTCGATCATTGCTACTTTTAAATCCTAAAGCTGCTAACCACCTTTGCGTAACTTTTTCAGGTACATTAGTTTCCTGAATTATTTTAAAGAACTTTTTCAACTTCCCAGGAACCGTGGTGTATGGGAAATTTGACATTCGAATCCCCAGTTTTTATTAGCATACAACAAATATAAATTTTACCTTACTAAACAGTTACTTGTCAGAATGGGCCCGGTTAACATTTTCGTCTTATCTCAAATATCTCAAAATTATTTCACGATCCAACATGATTAAGATGCTCAGAGGTCGCTAAATATTGTTTTTAAGAAATTTAAAATATAAGATGCGGCCGCCGGGATTCGAACCCGGGCTAACGGCTCGGGAGGCCGTTGTCCTACCACTAGACTACGACCGCACATTTTGTTCTGAGCTGGTTAAGCAAATAAAAGTTTCGAAGTACCGCAAGCTTAATATGTCACATTCTGACTCAAAGTGTGCTATACGATGTACTGGTAGGCACCTTACTGGGGATCGTGGCAGGGATAATTCCGGGTATACACAGCAACACGTTTGCCATTCTTGTGGCCATCAACTCAGAATACTTTGAGAACCCGGGAATTGTGATAGTATGCTCTTCGATAGCATATACAATTGCGGACATCATTCCTACAACCATTCTCGGCGTTCCGGATGAAGAAACGGTCATTGCAACTTTTCCAGTCCATCAGATGGTGATGGAGGGGAGGGCCATGGAGGCTGTGACGTCGTCTGTGATTTCATCCTTTCTTTCTATCCTGATGGTCGTGCCTATGTACTTTACCGTTTCAGTAATAGCCTCCGAACAACGAATTCTAAAGCTCGTTACTCCCGCTGTGCTTGTTTTCACCTCTGTTTTTATGATTCTCAGCGAGAAATCGGATGAATTTGAGGGAAGTCTCGCTTCATGGAGGAAGAGATTCTATGCAACGCTCGTTTTTGCGGTTTCGGGTTTTGCTGGATACGTTGCATTCAGGAACATGCACCTTGCAGATGCAAATCCGGCCGGTTCTGTTCTTCTTCCACTACTTACAGGACTTTTTGGTGTCCCAGTTCTGCTACAATCTTCCAGTTCCTCCTTTCCTGATCAAATCAGAAAATTCTCTTTTCCTGATGTAAATCCAGTAGCACGCGGGTCTCTTGCTGGTTTTCTCGTTTCAATGTTTCCCGGCGTCAGCAGTGGTATCGCAACCTTAATCGCTTCTGCAGGTGAAAGGGATAGAGAGGGATATATCGCAGCCATGAGTGCGGCCAACACATCAAATGCTGTGCTGAGCTTTTATATCTATATGGCTCTGGGGAAAACCAGGAGTGGTGCAGCGACTTCCTTAAAGAGACTGGGTTACATCCCTGATTTTTATGAAATCGCACTTCTTGTTGTGGTGGCCGGTCTAATTTCTCTGGTAGCCTCTCTGGTGATTGCATACATCGCTATGCCGTTGGTTTCCCGTGTAAACATGCAGTTTCTTTCAGTTTCAGTTTTCGGTTTTCTAATATACGTCGTATATACCTTTACGGGGACTTTTGGCATTGTAGTTTTCTTCTCAGTCGTCCCCATCGGTCTTGCAGCTACCTTTCTGGAGATCAGGAGAGTGAACTGCATGGGCAGCCTGATCATACCTGTTCTGCTTTTTTATCTCAGCTAGACCTTTCTTATCCTGGCAATAAAAAATCCAGAACATCTGTGAATGTGGGGGAAGAGTCTTCTGGTCTTTTTTATCTCCTCTGGCCATTTCAGATCTAGCTCGGGAATTGTTAAACCCTCAACGCCATATTCAACTTCCACGACCTCTACATTTTCTCTCATTTCAAGCAAAAAATCGACAACAATCTCATTTTCTTCTGGAGCCATTGAGCAGGTGGAGTAGACGAGTTCTCCCCCATCTTTCAAAATATCGTAGGCCGCCAAAATCAGTTCTTTCTGCAGATACGAACAAAAGGACAGATCCTTCGCATCTCTATCTGTTTTTCGTGATGGGTCCTTGTGGATTATCCCCTCCCCGGTGCATGGAGCGTCAAGTAGCACCTTGTCCACCCCTCCCACCACTTTTTCCCGTATTTTGCCAATACTCCTCCCGTCCATGTTAAGAACCGCCACATTCATTGCACCCATGCGGTGAACGTTATCTATCAGTGGCTGAAGCCTCTCCTTTTGTGGTTCGACAGCCAGAACAGTTCCTTTATTCTGCATAAGCATTGAGAGAAATGTTGTTTTTCCTCCGGGAGATGCAGCAAGATCGACCACCAGATCTCCGGGTTTGGGAGCCAAGACGAGAGGAGGCACACATGAGCTCTTATCCATTATGTAGTAGTAGCCCATCAGGTATTCCGGCGTAGCTCCGATGGAATAGGGCTCGTTTGAGACCATGTAACAGTACGGTATGTCGGTTGGATCAACTCTGAATCCTCTCACTTCCAGCCTTTTAATCAGCTCTTTTTCCGGTATCTTTATTGTGTTTACCCTTATGTACTTCGGCAACCCTTCTTCAAATGTTTCCATGATTTTTATGGTGTCCTCGCCAAAAAATTTGAACCACCTTCTTACAATAAATTCGTCATAACCGTATTTTTCTGCAAGGACTCTGGTTCTCGTTGTCGAAGGGAAATCAAGAATTTTCATTCTCTTATCCTCGATTTTCCCGGTGGTATAAACTTCATTATCTCGTCAGGGGTTGCTATTGCTCTCACAATATGCCTCTCATCTCCGGCCATGTCTGAAAGTCTTTTTGCTATTTCCACACCCAGCCTGTTTGCATCCATCTCCCCTATTTCAAGTTCAACGTAATAGTTAGCGTACTTTCTCACCGAACTCACAGGGCCTCCAATTACTCTCAGCTTTTCAATTTCAATTCCGATTCCACAGTTTAATTCGACAGTAAGGTAGTTTCTTTTTCCGGTAATGTAAAAACTTCCTTTAGGCAAATATTCACCAGATTTTGCAGATTTTGACACCTGATCGGGTAGAACGTAGTAAACTTCACCGGCGTGTTTTCCTTCCTTCCACAGGGCGGAGTATGTTGCGGCAAATTCTGCCGCTTCCCTTATGCTTGTCTCTCCTGCATCCTGACCTCTTTTGAGAATAACCACAGGAGCTCCCGGTGTTTGTGTGTGGAAAAATAGATCTCCTGTTTCTAGATACTTTGAGACTATTTCCTCATTCATATCGGCGGATCTACCTCCTATCGCCAGGAAACCCTCGCTTGTAATGAACCATCGGTAATTCTCAAACCACTCCCTTTTTCTTCTTACTTTTATGCTTGAAATGTACCTTCTTTCAAGTTCCTCGTCAATTCTTTCCATTTCTCGTATAGTTTTCTCAATCGCTTTCTTTACTCCATCTGCCTTCTCTCTTGCTTTTTTTGACTTTTCATAATACACATCTGCGTTTTCGTGTATGCTGTTTCTGATATCAAGTTCGACGTTGAATCCGTCCAGTTTTATGGTTATGCTGCTTTTTTCCGGCTTAATGTCCACAACAAGCCTTTTCAGCCTTTCATCCCTTCTCACAATCTCCGTGATTTCTTTCCAGCTTTTCTTCTGTCTGGCACTTCTGAAAGCTTCGATTATCCTGTCAACAATCCGGTAGTTCTCATAGATGAGGTCTCCAATTCTTTTAAAGGTCTCAGCATCGCTTTCAAACTTTCTCAAGCTTTCTTTTTGTATTTCAAGTCTTTTTTTCAGCTTTTCCAGCTTCTCGCTTTTTGCACTTTCAAGTTCATCAATTTCGGTCAGCTTTTTGGAATAGTAATCGTCAAGTGCATCATTGAAAGTTTCAAAGTATTTTTTGTCGTACTGTGAATAGTACAGAAGCTCCATTGGTACAACATCCATGTAATCACCGTTTTTCAAAATTATCTGTGGTTTTGGGGTAAAGTTCATGAGAGCTTCAACCTCTCTTTTGATTTTCTCCCTTTCATCAACGCTTAATTCCGAGTATTTTCTCCTTTTGTCGATTCCGGCTCTCAGGCAGACCTCCTCTGCATACAGCCCGCCAAGACCTGAGGTTGCCAGAAATTTCACCACCTCTCTGTTCTCATCCCTCCTCTCTATCGGCTGTGGAAACCTGTAGGGCTCACCAACCTTAACAGTGTGCTTCAAAGGCATAATCACCCTGTTGTCGGCATCAAGGAGGATGATGTTTCCTTTTGAGAAAATTTCCGCAACGAGCTTTTTCCTTACATCCACTCTTTCGAACTCGATTATCACAACCCTGTCAAAGTCATACTGCTCAATACTGACAATCCTTGCACCTTCAAGATGTTTTCTCAGTAGCATTGCGAAAGCTGATGGGAAGCGAGGAGCCTGCTTCGGAAATTTTGTCAGGTGGATCCTCCTTCCTGCCTCGATAACGAGATCAACCTTTCTGCCAGCATATATTCTAATTCTGATCTCACTGGGTGGGTGATGGTACACCTTCTCCACTTTACCTCCAACCAGTTCCCTGAGCTCATTAACACATGCTTTGATGTCAAACGAGCTGAGCTGTTTCACATCTGGTCTATGCTGGTAAGCTTAAAATTCTTTAAGATGACAAGCTTCATGGATATCGTTCTGAGAGCTGCAGAAAAAATAAAAAGTATGGAGGTGAGAGGGGCAGCGAGAATAGCCAGATTTGCCGCAGAAACGCTGAGAGATTATGCATTGAGGATAAGATGGGATAATTTTGATGATTGTATGAGAAAGGCTGCAGAAATTTTGCTGAACACCCGTCCAACGGCTGTTAGCCTTTATAATGCCATAAACTATGTAATGAGCTATTCTGGAGAAAGCGTTGAGGAGAAGAGGGAGAATTTGATAAAAAGGGCTGAGGAATTCATAAACTGGGTCGAGAATGCTCAGAAGAGGATCGGTGAGATTGGTGAAAAGAGGATAAAGGATGGATATACTGTAATGACACACTGCAATTCCTCGGCAGCACTTTCGGTTATAAAGAAAGCTCATAAAAACGGAAAGGAAATAGAAGTTATAGCAACAGAATCGCGGCCCAGATGGCAGGGACATCTGACGGCGAGGCAGCTCAGGGAAAGTGGAATTAAAGTAACCCTGATTGTTGACTCCGCTGTGAGATATTTCATTAACGATGTTGACTGCGTAATCGTTGGGGCCGATACAATTGCAGCAAATGGTGCGCTGATAAACAAAATTGGAACGTCTCAAATCGCCCTGGCGGCAAAGGAAGCAAGAGTTCCTTTTATGGTTGCTGCCGAGACCTACAAATTCAGTCCGAAAACACTCTTTGGCGAACTCGTAGTCATTGAGGAAAGAGATGCAAGCGAGGTTGCGCCGAAGGAGCTTCTTGATTTGGGTGTAACTGTGAGAAACCCTGCCTTTGACGTAACACCGCGAGAGTATATAGACGTAATAATCACCGAGATTGGTGCCATACCGCCTGAGATGGCATACATAATCATCACAGAAAGACTCGGTTACACCGGTATTGGCGAGGATGAGATAACGGTCGACTCGAGGCATTTCGATTAATCGTCAAAAATTTTTGCCTTTTTGCAATAGCAGTGTAAGGTTTGTTAATCGGTTGAAGACAAAATTCATTATAGAATGGCAATTCTTGTCGCAGGGTCTATCGCAGGCTGTGCATAGGTATAGGAGAAACAGGCAAAAACAACTCCACGATCTCTTCGTTGACAACGTTGTTGGCGAAATTCCCTCCCCATCCGGTTAAACTTCTATTTTTTAACATGTGTTCGTTTCAAGACAGTTGATGAGGTCGTTAACATCCTTTTTATGCTCTCCAAGCATTACTCCGGTTTTAATTCCCGCATCAAGGGATTTTGCATAAATGTCCGACATCGTGCCCCCTAAAATCGGTATCTTTGACGTAATCCACGAAACCGCCTTTTTAAGTCCCACTGCAGCCTTAAGTATTCTGGAATCGTCTTCCGTTATTTTCCCATCTTTATGAAGCTTACTTGTCCCGTCAATCTCGTCCTTTATTTCTTTCAGCTCAACGGCTTTTGAAAGATAATCATTTGCCTTGCTGTTCAAACTTTCAAATTTTTCAATTTTCGAAACCAGATTTCCATACCCCCTTTTTGTCAGCTCATTTTTCAGATACTGCTTTGTGTTCTCCATCGCATTCTCCTTTCCCTTCTCCAATGCGAGGTACATAAGCTCCTCGACGAGACCTTTCTCCTTTTCAGGAGTATTTTTTATAACGTCTTCGACAATTTTCCGAGTTTCATCATCTCTGTTCTGCATCAGTTCCCTCACTTTTCTGTCTCTCTCGATCATCCTGTCAACAGCGACCAAAATTCTGTCCATCGTGTCATCTTTTTCTTCGGAATTCTGCTTCTCGGAATCATAAGACTCAAACTGCTTTTCAAGTTCGTTGATGATTTCCATAATTTTCTCGTCGGCTATTTCATCCGTCGGTCTGGAAATCACAACCAAATTTTCGCTATCGTAAATCCTGAGGGTTTCTCGAATCCTCTGTGGAGTGTTGACGTCTGATGCTGTTTTGGAGGGTGTCGCAACAGTATCTGAGCCTGTAGTTGTTGATTGAGTGTTTGAAATGCAGTTTATATATCTCTGATAAGCTTCCTGATATGCAACGTACTTCTTTTCAGCTTCGGCAGGGTCGTACGTGGACTGGTACTCTCCAAACGCTCTGAGATACTCTTCCTCCTCTTTTTTGCATATTTCTCCCCTCATTGAGCTATCCGAGCTATCGGAACCAGCGGTATCACCGGAATTCGATGTAGAGCCCGAAATACAGTTTACGTAGTTTTTGTATGCCGAACTGAGAGCATTGTTAGTCTCAATACTTGGATTTGCCTGATAGTTGCTGTACGCCCTCTCGTATTCTGCTTTCTCATCTTCGCAAATTGCAGAAACGGGGTAAATTAGTAGAATAAAAGTGAGAAAAACAAGGATTTTCATGAGTACACCTCCCACGAATTCTTGAACTCTTCAATGGAAATTTTGTGATTCAGGTAGTTGTAAATTGACTCGTAGGTGATATAAACTGAAAACACCTCGTTTTCTTCGAAATAGTTTTTAATAACAATAGCATCGAAATTTTCTGTAGCAAAGAGGTATCCCGCTATTATTCCGTAATCCATAGCAAGCTGGTTGTCTCCACCTTTAAAATCCGGTTCGTAGTAAACAACGATTTTTCTTGCTCCGTTACTCTCCATCTCCATGTAGAAAACATTAACACCAAGCTCCCGTAACTCGTTAACCGTTTTGAAACCATCTATGTTGTTATCATCTGCAAAAAATAACTCGGAATCCATAAACAGGAACAATGCTGCCATTTTAACAAACACGAGCAGGAGTACAAGAGCCAGCAGGTACTTCAAAATTTTCATGGTTCTCTACACTAACCCCATATATAAATGTTTGCTTAATGTTAAAATTTTGTCCTGATGCTCTTATGTTTGAATGAAATGATTAATGCATGGTGGCACGATCGTAGCTTTTCTGGGACTCACTCTGCTCTCTGAACCATCATCCGGAAACATTTTCGGAATTATGGTCCTCTTGGTCAGCACACTTTCATCGGCAGTATACATAGTTATGGGAAAAAAAGCTGATGATGGAATACGATGTAACCCTTGCAAGCAAACACTGTGATTTTGGAATCAATTACACTGTAAAAGCATCTTGCTGGAACTGTGAAACTTGAAGAAATGACCGGAATCAAACCTGCAGAGATTGAGGTTGTGCTGGAGGAAATGGAATGCAATCTTGTGTGTCCTGAGAGGAAGAAGGTCAAAATAAGGAAATACAGGTACAGGAGAAGACACAAAGCAGAGTGGCTACCTCTCGTTGCAGATGTTGAAGTCAGGTCAGGCGAGCCCGTGATGGTGTGAACGAGAAGCCTGAAGTTACCCCCCGTGACGATACTGGTTCGGCTCTCAGTAATGTGCCATCCTCCTGGTAGTGTTGTTGACGTCGCATGCAGGGGCAAAATCAAGAGGGTTGAGGATGGTGCTTTTGTTGATGAAACCGGTCAGTGATGGCAAAATAGACTGATCGGTGTTTTGAACGTATCCCACATTGCGGCCCTTTCTCCATCGCAAATGTTGTCTCTTTGAATTTTCTGATCATTATAATTCTTTTCTCAGATCAAGAACTCTCCTTGCCTTACCCTTTGATCTCTCAAGCGTCCCCTTCTCCACAAGTTCTACGTTTGTTCTCAATCCGAGCTCTTTGTGCAGTGCGGATTGCACCTTTTGCTGGATTCTCTGCAGGTCTGAAAGTTCACCGGTAAACACCTCATCTCTCATCTCCACTTTAACCGTGATCTCGTCAAGCGATCCAGTTCTGGTGATGACTACAAGGAAATGGTCTCCCACTTCCGGTATCCGCATCAAAACGTGTTCAATCTGGCTGGGAAATACGTTGATGCCCCTGACAACAATCATGTCATCGCTTCTGCCGATAATGCGGTGTATCTTGGGATGTGTCCTTCCGCATGAGCACTCGTCGTCCAGTATGTAGGTTATATCCCCTGTTCTGTATCTCAGCAGGGGCAACGCCTCTTTTGTCAGAGGCGTGATAACCAGTTCGCCCTTTTCACCCTCGTTTACCTGCTCACCTGTCTCTGGATCGATGATTTCGGTGAGGTAGTGATCGGCCCAGATATGAAGCCCGTTCTGCTCGGTACACTCGAAAGCCACACCCGGGCCGTTCATCTCACTAAGACCATAACTGTCATAAGCCTTGATGTTGAAGGCGTTTTCCAGCCTTTTCCTTGTGTTCTGGCTCCATGGCTCTGCACCAAAACACCCGATTCTGAGGCTGAGTTTATCTGCCAAACCGAGTTCTTCAGCGACCTCCTTAACGTGTAGGGCGTAGCTGGGGGTGGAGTGAATGACAGTAGTTCCGAAATCGACCATGGATTCGACCTGTCTTTTAGTGTTTCCAACACCTGAGGGTATCACCATCGCTCCAATTCTTTCAGCACCGTCGTGAATACCCAAACCGCCTGTGAAAAAGGCGTAATTTGCCATGTTCTGAAAGACATCGGATTTCCTAACGCCTACCATATACAGACATCTCGCAACGATGTTGATCCAATTTTCAAGATCATTACTGGTGTAGCCCACAACCTTGGGTTTACCTGAAGTCCCACTGGAGGTATGCAGTCGCACAAGTTCATCCTTAGGAACTGCGAAAAGTCCAAAGGGATAGTTTTCCCTGAAATGGTCCTTTGTCGTGAATGGAATTCTGGTTATATCTTCCAACCTTTTTATGTCGTCAGGCCTCACTCCTGCACCCTTAAGTCTTCGACGGAAAAATTCAACATTATCATAAGCATGCTTTACAACCCATTTTAAACGCTTTAGCTGCAATTCCTCAAGTTCCTTTTTCGGCATTATCTCTTCCTTTTGCCAGTATACATCACTGTAGGGCATCCCGATCACCTTTCATTCTTTGATACTTTGTTACCTTTTGACCAAAGTACTCGGGGATTAAATAATTGTCTGTTTCGATGCAATAAGCTTAAAAACAATCTAGCTTTAGGTTAGATGGAGGGGGCCGTAGGGTAGCCTGGTGATCCTCTCGGCTTTGGGAGCCGGTGACCCGAGTTCAAATCTCGGCGGCCCCATTCGAAATTCACTGTCTGATATCTCTTATTTAGTAGGACGAAGTGGGAGATATGGTGTTACCAAAAGTTAAATGGAGCCTTTTTCCATCGGAGTACTTACTACTCTGTTGTACTCCTCCTCGCTAGGACGCTGAGGCTCGTAGGTGATGAGCCTTTCATAAGATTGATGTAATCCCCACTTCTCGTACAGGGTTTGATAGACATCCCTTGCGAGCTTCTCTTCCTCTCTCATATACAGTATACCTTGTCATTCAGATTTCTGGCCGGTATCTGGTAAACGAGTTGGCTGATGGTATCAACACTTACCACTCCATGCTAACCGGTATTTTTGCCATCTGTTGATTGCTTTGAACGCATCCAGCTGCAAGTACAGCAAAAATAATCAATAACACAACAAATTTTGCCCTCGTTCATACAACCTTCGTTCAGATCATGCAATTGCATTTATTGCATCAAATTTATTTAAATTTTTAGGAGATTGGTAGTTTCTGGTTTCAAATCTACAGCAAATGGCCTTTCTCCATTTTCATTTAGATCATTTCAGATTTTCTGGAAATTTCTGCATCTCGGTAAAAAGAGATATATATCTTTAGAGACATATTTTCGCATGGAGGAATCCACCCGTATCCTCATTTCTTCAGGAATTCCGGGGTTTGATGAGATTCTGGGAGGAGGTCTTGTCAAAGGATGGTCTTATCTGCTTAAAGGTGCGCCAGGAAGCGGCAAAACAGTATTTGGTTTGCAGTTTCTGAGAGAGGGTGTAAGAAATGGAGAGAAAGTTGTTTACATTTCTTTTGATGAGTCTAAAGAAGAAGTGCAGATGCAGGCAGAATTGTTTGGTTGGAACATAAACGAACCGAACTTTTACTTTGTCGACAAGGTTGAGAAGATGGACATCCTAACGTCTGACCTCATGTTCGTTGATTTTGATTCAATCAGTGAAATTCACGACATCATAGAGTCTGTAGTTTCAGTCAGGGAGCTTGAAAATGCGAGCAGAGTTTTCATCGATGGGATAGGAATACTGCGAGACGCTTCGCGAGATCCGGCGATTTACAGGCGTATAATGGCGTCCATAATACGGTTTCTCAACAGCATGGGAATCACGAGCATTATAGCGGAAGAATATACGGGTGATATAGGAAAAGAGATAATCAGCTATCTGACAAGTGGTGAGTTTTTGCTTGAGAGGGTCGTGAGGGGTGATGGGGAAGTCCTCAGAGCGATAAACGTTCTTAAATATCGCGGTGGAAAAGCGTGGCTTGGCAGGCATTATCTGGACATAACCGATAATGGAATCATTGTTTATCCGATCATCCCGGTAACGGGCATTTCTGATGGTGAAAGGAGTCTGATTTCAACCGGAAACAAAGAGTTTGACTCCATGCTCGGTGGAGGGATATATGAGGGGTCAAGTGTACTAATCACGGGTAAAAGCGGAGTAGGGAAGACGAACATGTCCCTTCAGATACTCGTTGCCAACGACAGGAGAGGAAAAACAGGCATTCTCTACACCTTCGAGGAGAGTGAAGAAGAAATCCGGGAAAGAATTGAAAACATATTTAATTACAAACCTTCGAGACTGATCATAAAGCCCCTGTCCCCGTACGGAATGAATTTGGGACGGTTCTACCGGATGGTCGTGGAAGATGTTGAAAATTACGCTCCGGCAGTTGTGGTGATAGACCCACTCAACGCTCTTGTACGAATGAGCATATCCTTCGAAGAGCTCAGAAGAGCAATGGATCTACTAGAATCGTACATCTCTTCAAAGAAAACGATAAGCATAAGCATTATTGAAGTCGGTGAGGCTGTTGGTGATTTCTACCTAACCGGTGCTGGAATAAGTTACTTCGCCGACTATATGGTCGTTGGGAGATACATGGAACTTCACGGAGAGATTCAAAAGGTCATTGCAGTTATGAAGAACAGATTTGGAGATCATGAGCGTACGCTGAGGGTTCTCGAAATAAAGGAGGGTGAAGGGATCAGGATTGGAGAACCGCTGAAAAGATATACTGGCCTTATGGGTGCATCTCTCGAAAAAATCGATTAAATTTAAAAATTAAACGTTTTTTCCAAGTTCTCTGGCGATGTTCAGCAGCATTCCAAGAGCCTTCTGAACTTCTGGCTCTCTGAGGGCTTTCATCAATCCGACGACGCCCACGGGTTCTGGTTCCCTCTCACATCTGCAGATGGCATCTCCAAGGGCGTTTAGAAGCATAAGCGCCCTGTCACTTGTGAACTTCGTCGAGAGAAGACCTATGTTGGTGAGCATCTCCATATTTCTGTCAACAACGGCATCGCTTATCGAATCCTGAACAAGCTTTATAAGTGCTGAAAATCCCAGCAGTGCATCAAGGTTACCACTTTTTTCGAGCCAAACGAGCTTGTCGATCGCCTCGGAAATATGCTCTATGTTTTCGGCAATTTTCCTGATCAGTGGTTCGAGTTCCTTCATGATGTCTTCATCCGCCATGTTCTCACCTCAGAGCATACCTCTGGCAGTAAGCCAGAACATTCTGTTGTAGGCCAGTTTCATCCAGTGTATAAACTTGTTCGGTTTAACGAGCCTTGGTGGGGTTTCGTAGTCGAACCAGATGTACGTTGCCTCTCCAAAGCCCGTCTCTATAAAGCACATAGCCTTACCGAAATATCTTGCTGTTGGGGGAAGCCCCTTTATCTCAGCAGCTATGTTCTCTGCAACAACCTCTGCTTCGAAGTGTGCAACACTTCCAGCCTTGCTAACCGGCAGATTTGTTGCATCACCAACCACATAGACATTCTCGTACCCTTCAGCTTTCAGGGTAAATCTGTCCGTTGGAACCCACCCCTCTTTATCGCCCAGACCGGAATCGATGATAACCTGCGATCCCCTGTGAGGGGGGATGGATATCAGCAGATCGTAGGGCTCTTCCTCGCCTTCGAGTGTGACTATCACCTTTTTTTCGGGATCAATCTCGACAGGGTTGAAAAATGTCTTGTAGCCTATGTTTCTTTCCTCAAACATCTGCTGAACGAGCTCGGATACGGTCTCCATTGTGAAAATCCTGTTTATCGGATATGTGTAGAGAAGCTCCACCTCTTTCCGCACTCCATGGATTTTGAAAAATTCATCCAGCATGAAGGTAACTTCGATTGGTGCTACCGGACATTTGTGTGGGATACCCATTACACTGATAACGACCTTTCCTTTTCTGAAAGCCGCAAGCTCATCCCTGAGTCTTTTGGCCCCATCTAGGTTGTAGAACCAGTGTCCCCCCTCAACGAGTCCGGGCATTTCTTCTGGAACGACTCTTGATCCGGTGGCAATAACAAGATAGTCGTAATCCAGCGCTTCACCCGTATCAAGCTCAACCCTGCTTTTCTCCGTGTCAATTCTGGTTGCTCTGGCAATTTTCAGCTCCAGCTGCGGGTCAAGGAGATACCTGATATCTTTTAAAATGTCATTCTCCTCAACTCTGTTGAAGGCCAGGTAAAGAAGTCCGGGCTCGTAGAGCTGCTTTTCCCGATCGGAAACAATTGTCACCGAAACTCTTTTCTCTCTGATTTCTTCCCTCAACCTCATTGCGAGGTAGTTTGCAGTAATTGTTCCTGCAACTCCTCCGCCGACTATTACAATGCTTTTCATATTACTTCAACTTTTTGATGACGATTCTCCAGTAATCGTCCTCTTTCTTCACTTCCACAAGCTCATGACCGGCTTTTTTGACCCACTCAGGTATATCCTTTGCACTGCTTTCATCGCTGGAAAGCACCTCAATTATTTCTCCTACCTCAACCTGCTTTAACGTTTTGATCATTTCCATCAGCGGGCCAGGACAGTAACTTCCTCTCGCGTCAACCACTACCATCTCGATCACCCCCAAAAAATTTAGATAAACAGAACCTTTGCATCCTCCACCATGCCTAAAAATTTCGTTACTCCAATCACGTCGTCGAATACATCGACGAATTCATCTAGACTCATTTTCAGCATGTCCATTATCATCCCGCAGGCGTAGATTTTGAGATTGCCCACTTCCTTCGCCTGCTTCAGAACATCCACGAACAGTGGTGCATTTGCCTGTATCATACCCTTGCCAAGTTCTCCAGCCTTCCAGGCCTTATTCTCCACCACATCTTTTTTGAATGCCATCAGTCCATCCATTGTTGCGAAAAGCAGCACTTCACCAAAGGTTGCTGCTGTGCTTGCGATAATGCTCGCAGCCTGAACTTTCTCCAACTCACCACTTGCCAGAACAATTGCCAGTTTCATCCTATCACCTATCCTATTTATGTCTTAATTTAGATAAAGCTATTTTGGTCTTGACATATATGTAAAAAACAAATCTTTAGCTCATTTTGTTAATAAATAATAACCTACTAACTAATAAATGAAAACCTCAGGAGCATTTTTGGCTATTTTGAGAGAATCTATCTTAAAATATAATTAAAATTTAAAAGTGCTCAAAGCTTTTTTATCTCATGATGGTGAAGAGAATATAGATGGTCTATTTCCTCGTACCGCAGATCCCGATAATATTGAGTGATGGCAGATGTGTTTATCTGGATGCACATTTCACGATGTATCTTGAAAAGAAGTTCAGAGCTGCCAGTTTGATAAAGGATCACAGTAAGATAACATCCAGTTCGAAAAATGGAATAGTACTGGAACCCAACCTTCTCCCTTCGGAACTCGGTGAATTTGTTGAGAATCTCGTTGCTGAGACCAACATCGAGTTGAGCGCTATTCCGAACTTATTTATAACTATTGCCAAATTCCTGAAAGGAAAAAATTTTATTTGTAGATACAGAAGATAACCGATGATTCTCATAAGAGATGCGAAGGTTTTAACGCCGTCAGGTGTGAAGAAAACTAATGTTCTGATCGAGGAAAACAGAATTTCTGCTGTTGGCGATGTTGCTGAAAAGGGAGATGTAGTCATCGAAGGTAAGGGGAAAGCGGTAATTCCGGGATTTTTCAACACACATACACATGCCGCCATGACTCTTTTCAGGAGCTACGCAGACGACATGGTTCTGCACGAATGGCTTGAGAAAAAGATATGGCCGCTTGAGGCGAAGCTTGATGATGAAGCGGTGTACTGGGGAACAAAGCTGGCATGCATTGAGATGCTCAAAAGCGGCACGGTCTTTTTCAATGACATGTACTTCTACCCATCAGCAATTGCCAGAGCCGCTGAAGAGTGCGGGATGAGGGCGTGTGTATCAGCGGCATTTTTTGATTTCTTCAATCCTGACCTGCTCGAAGAGAATCTAAAAAAAGCGGTTAAAGAGCTCAAAAAGATTGAGCGGTACAGTGTGATGAGATCAATAGGACCTCATGCCGTTTATACCGTCAGCATCGAAGGACTAAGGAGGGCAGCAGAGATTGCGGATGAGATGGACATATATGTACATTTTCACTTGGCCGAAACCGAGAAAGAGGTTCTCGACTTTAAAAAACAGCACGGTAAACCGATAGCTCTGGCTCTGGACGAAATTGGCTTTTTGAGCAGAAGACTTATAACCGCTCACTGTGTGTGGCTTGAGGATGGAGAGATAGAGCTTCTCTCAAGAAGAGGGGTGACGGTATCGCACTGTCCAACGAGCAACATGAAGCTGTGTGTCGGTAAGGCCATAAACTACGGTAAAATGAAGAGGGCAGGTGTCAACTTCACCATCGGAACTGATGGGGCGGCGAGCAACAACAATCTGGATATCCTCGAGGAAATGAAGTTTGCAGCACTTCTGCAAAAATTTTACTACAGCGATCCAACTTTGATGGGCTCGGATGAGGTTTTTGAGGCTGCTACTATCAACGCTGCAAGGGCCTTTAACCTGAATTCGGGCAGAATTGAGGAGGGCTGTCTGGCAGATCTGGTCATCGTTGACCTTAAAAAACCTTACTTACAGCCAGACCACAATCTCGTGGCCAGTTTGGTTTACTCTGCAACGTCAGGATGCGTCGATACGGTGATAATTGACGGTACGATAGTGGTTGAGAACGGCTACTTCCGGGGTGATGCTGGGGCCGAGGAAAAGATAATTGAGAAAGCCTCGAGGGTGGCGGAGAAGCTTACAGGTTGAGGGCAAAGGTCCAGCTGATATACCAGCTCGAGAAAGTAAGAAACGCAACACCTGCCCAGTCCTTGCCTTCCAGCTCAACTCCAATTTTTGGCATAATGAATTTCTGGAGGTATATCATGAATACCAGAATTATTATGCCGAACGCATCTCTCTGCCTCATCTCGCCCGTGACAAGAAAAGAGAGTATTCCCGCAATCACACCCATACCTATTGGTAAAAGTGTTTTCTTGAGCTCTCTTGCCATGTCATATTCTTCCTGCTCACCTTTTTCCGTCACCATTATCACCTGAAACTGGGGCGAGTTGATAAAAGCTTTGGCATCGGCAACGGCATGTATGGTCTACCCTCACACTCTTTCTTTATCCTCTCTACCAGTTCTTCGACAGTCATTTCAACCTTTTTCTGCACTTTCTGGGTTGATTCTTCCCTTACAGTAACTGTAAGCTTTCCGCTTTCAACCTCCCTGTCTCCTATTACCACGATATAGGGGATCCATTCAGTCTGTGCGTCTCTGATTTTTTTATTTAAGGTCTCTTTTCTATCGTCCACATCTACTCTGATCTCTGCCCCCTCAAGTTCCTCAGCGATTTTCAACGCATACTCCAGAAATCTCTCGCTCACGGGAACAATTCTCACCTGTGTTGGGCTGAGCCAGACCGGAAGCATGGGAAGCTTACCTTCGTCAAGCATGTACTTTGCCTTCTCGAGAAGTGCGTACATAACTCTCTCCACCGCTCCGCTGACGGAGCAGTGCAGGATGTAGGGATGCTTTTCTCCCCCATCCGCATCAACGTAGGTAATTCCATATCTTTCAGCGTTCTCAACATCTATCTGGACAGTTGATAGGGCTGAAGCCTTGTCCAGCGCATCGACAAAGTTGAACTCGAACTTTAGGACAAAGTAGAAAAAGCGGTGGTCCCACATTTCGATTAGAATTGGTTTGTTGAGAACCTCAACAAGACCGTGTACGAAGTCCCTGTTTTCCTCGTAGAAGTCTCTTGTTACTCTGACAGCCACTTCATAGTCCTCGGGATCGATTCCAATCTCTCTCAGGACTTCTACGGAAAGGCGGTACTGGTTGAAGAACTCATCCATTGCCTGCTTCATGTCCTTCGCAACGGTGTGCATATCGGGCATAGTGAAGGCTCTCAGTCGTCTGAGTCCGACAAGCTCACCCCTCTGCTCTTTCCTGAAGGAATATCTTGTCAGCTCATAGATTTTAAGTGGAAGATTTCGGTAGGTTATTGTTGAATTTGAGAGCATGAGAAACTGTCCAAAACATGCTGCGAACCGCAGGAAAAACTCCCTTTTGTCTCCTTTTATTATATACTGCCTTGCCGGAAATCTCTCGAGGTACCTTCTGAGAGTGGGATGGTTGCGGTCATACATTATGGGAGTCTCAACCTCCATTGCTCCGTAATCAATGCATTTTCTTGTTATGAACTGCTCAAGAAGCGTTTTAATAAGCCTGCCTTTCGGGTAGTACCTTATATGCCCCGAATCACTTGCAGGCTCATAGTCGGCAATTTCAAGCCTTTTCATGTACTCCACATGTGGTGGGACTGCATCTACTGCCCTTCTTTTGGAAATTTCATAATTTACAAACTTTTTCAGCTTCTCATATCCTGTGAAATCAAATCTTTCTACCTCAACAAGCTGCCTGTCTGGAGTGAGAATGTACCAGTAACTGACGACTTTTTCTTCCTCATCTTTAAGTGCCTTCGTAATCTCCGCTTCAGCCTCACCGCCAATCTCTCTGGATAATTCACTCAGTGGATGACCCTTGCATGAAATCCGGAATGATTTGTACCATCCAAACGGGGAGCGGTGAACCTCAAAATCCGAAAGCTCAATCTCAAGTTTTTTCAACAAATCAACTGCCGTTTCAGCATCCGCCAGATTGGATGAAAGGTGGGCGTACGGATAGATCATTATCCTCTCGGCATTGACTTTTTCAGCAACCTCTCTAATGGCATCAGCGGCCTTTTTGACAACATCCTCGTTATCTCCTTTCTCCACCGACGTAAAGACTACAAGAACCTCTTCAACCCTTTCGCCCTTTCCTTCGAAAGGTTCCGCAACTTTTGTCTTCTTTTTTACCTCATATTCCATGTAATCGGCATGAATGAGCAGGAGTTTCATGCAACAGCAAACAGCTAGAGAATAATAAAGTTTTCCGAAATAAAAAGGAGAAAAATTTTACTCGTAAACAAGGGCATTTGCCACAAGTTCACTTACACCAGAGAAGCGCATGTCAAGTTTCCAGTAGTTTATCAGCTCTCTGAACTGTGCCTTGCAGTTTGAGCATATTGTTGCAATGACCTTTGCTCCTGTCTGTTTGAGCTGCTCAACCTTTACCTTGCCGTATGTTTCCATTCTGAATTTCAGGAAATCGTCCTTGGTCATGATTGCGAATCCACTACCACCACCGCAGCAGTAATTCCACTCTCTATTGGGATGCATCTCTCTGTAATCCTTACATGCCGCCTGAAGGATTCTCCTCGGCTCCTCATAAATACCTCCCGTTCTACCCCACTTGCATGAGTCGTGGAAAGTTACGGGCTCAGGATTCTTTTCCTTGTCAAGCTTCAGTCTACCCTCTCTTATAAACTGATCGAGAAGCTCCATCCAGCTTATCACCTTAAATGGCCTCTCTTCCGGTGGTATCAGATCCTTTGCAAAATGTGCAATGGCATCATATGCGTGTCCACATTCTCCAACCACAAGGTATTCTGGCTCAAGCTTCCTGATGGTCTCAACATGAGCTTTCATAACTCTTACAAGGTCTTCATCGCTGTAAAACAGTCCGTAATTTACGATGTCGAAAACTCCAGTGTGCTGCGAGTTCAGTGACCAATCCTCTCCAACGTAGTTCATAATTTCTACGATTCCCTGAACGGTCTCCGTGAATGCCAGGTAGTCTCCGGCGTTGTTGATGACCAGGTATTTTACACCTTTCTTGTCAACGGGTATGTCCACTTCCACACCTTTTTCGTCTTCGATATCCTCTTTTATAAATTCCAGAATGTCCATGAATGCCTCGTAGGGTATTTTGGGAGCACTTCCGTATTTGAGCTGGTTCTCCACACCGTTTGCTTTGAGTTCATCTGGTGCGATACCAATGTCAGCAAAAATTTTTCTTATTTCCCTCGTTATCAGTCCGTTATCCAGACCGAACGGGCACGCAAGGGCACATCTTCTGCATACAGTACATCTGTAGGCTGCTTCAGCCAGGGCGTTGATGTCATCCTCTGTCGGGTCTTTTGCCCCTATCAGTGGACCGAAAAGCTTGCCAGTAAGGGTAAAATGCTTCTTGTAAATTTTTCTGAACATGTCCGAGCGATAGACTGGACTGTAAATCTTCTTCCTTCCACTTCCTATGTATACTGAGCAGGCCTCGGCACAGGTTCCGCACTTTGTGCACGCCTCAAGTGTTAGTTTGTATGGCAGTAAAAACGGCCAGTTCTGTTTTGACAGCGATTTTCTCATAGCTTCCAGGAATTTTTCTTTTTTAGGCTCATCAGGTCTTAGAATCTCATCTGAAAGCGCTCTGTAATCATCGAAAACTCTCCTCCATTTGACTACTTCAACGGCCTTTTCGGCTGACTTCTCAACTGCTCTCTCCTCAACCATAGTTCATCACCTCGGATATATGTGTCTCTCGTCCAGAATCACCTTCTGACCGAAGAGTATTGCAATAGGGTGAATCAGCGTCTTAAACGGCAGATACATCATGTAAATCTGGGCCAGTGTTATGTGGAGAAGGAACAGCGGATGGGATGGGGGTTCAACGGGGTTGAGGGTGAGGATTCCCTGCACCCATGCCCACATCTGCTCGTGATCAATTATCCCCGCAATTCTGAGATAGGCACCGAGGGTAAGGGTGGCCATCAGCAGAATCAGTGCAAAATAGTCGGCAAATGTTGAGTCAACCTTGTTCTTTGCCATATCTATCCTTCTTATAAAGAAGCCGACAGTTCCTATTGCTGCTGCAATACCCGCTGCTGCTCCCAGATAATACTCGGCGGGCCCAAGGGATGGCACAAAGATATACTTTGCATGGAAGCTAAGGCTGATTATCAATCCAATATGGAAGAGCATTGCAAGAGACCATATGGATATGTCTACCTTTCTCGGTCCGGGGAGTGCAAATATTTTCTTTATGATTCCCAATAGTATGTCAAAAGTATTATGTTTTGCTGGAAACAGTGCCCATACCACTGGTCTTGGCATCACGGCCCATTTGACGAAATTGTAAACAAGAGCCAGTGTCATCACTCCCAGAGTTATGTACGGCAAAATGTTTGCTATAAACCATGCTAAATCTCCTGCCATGGTTTTTTTCACCTCCGGATTTTTTTTCGATTGGCCACTTATAAACTTTTCCAAATAAAAGAAATTTCAATATGATAAAAACTGAAAAAACTATTAATTTATTAAAAAAGATTTTATTAAGCACATTCTAATTTTGAAATTTCATCATTCTTTTGTTTATAACAGCGTTATTAATTTAATTTAAAAGAAATATCACATAGTTTTTTAAATTCTGGTTTTGGTTTGAATTTTCAGATATGTGCACTACCTTTTTTATAAAAAATAAAAATCCAATTTTTTTCTATAATTATTAAAGTTTCAGGAAAATTTTAAATAATTCATAAGACAAAGTTTAATTGATGATAAGGAGGTGGGTGGTATGATCTGGTTGCAGATATTGGCGTATGCTGGTATAGGCGTATTTGTATTGGTCACACTTTTGAAATTCGTAAGGTACTCAACGATGCCACTTCACTTGAGATGGGAATTGTATCCCGTCCCGCACGAAAAATACAGGGCGGAACATGGGGGAAGCTACTACGAGGAGCCAGAATGGTGGAAAAAGCCCATTGAAACGACCTTCCTGGGAGAGCTAAAGGAGATGCTGATGGAGATGCTGTTCATCAAAAGGGAGTTTGAGCACAACAGGTCGCTTTGGTACTTCTCGTTTCCGTTTCATGCGGGAATCTATCTGATGCTTTTCTGGTTCTTCCTGATATTCGCATCTGCAATAAGCTATGTTGCAGGGCTGGGAAATATTGAAAATCTGGCGATGGGTCTGGCAAAAGTAGTCGGAATTGCTGGTATGATTCTGCTGACGGTTGGTTGTGCGGGGTTATTTGTCAGGAGAATTTCTGATAGAAAACTCAGAACCTACAGTTCAGCTTCGGATTACTTCAATCTTCTGTTTATCCTTTCGGTAGTCCTTACAGGGTTCTATGCCTGGAGGGTGGATCCGAACTTCAGTATTGCAAAAACTTTTGCAGCATCGTTGGTCACGTTTACTCCCCTGAATACAGAATTGCCTGCTGCGGTTACGTTACATACTGCTCTTCTGTCCGTCCTCGTTGCCTATATCCCGACCACAAAAATGTCACACTACGTTGCCAAATACTTCACGTACCATCAAATTCTGTGGGAGGATCACCCGAACATAGGAATGTCTCCTCTCAGAGAAAAGATAAAAGAGGTACTCAGTTATAAGGTAAAGTGGTCAGCTCCACATATAAGGGAGGACTTAACCTGGGCAGAGGAAGCAACAACGATCGAGCCTATATTGCAGATAAAGGCTATAGAAGAAAGGAGGAGGAAGAGATAACGAGGTACAGGCTGATGGTCGACTATATTTTTAATTTTATCTCATTCGAAGACTTTTCAGAAATTGACAAACAATTGGTAAGAATAAGACAGAACGAGCTATCGCACCTGCCCTTCTCTGGGGAACCGGACCTGACCGAGCCAAACCCGGAGTGGGGCGAAAAATACGTAACGGAGCTTGACGGCTACATAGCCATAGATGTGCCGTGGAAACCACAGACGAAAGAGGAAGAGGAAGAACTGGTAAACAAGTTTCTATCGGGTTTGAGAAAGCTGCTCGACAAGGAGAGCAATTGGACATTTCTGCAGCCATTGCTCCTGTCTCTTGAATACTGTGCTCGCTGTCAGACCTGCAGTGAGGCATGTCCGATTTACATTGCCAGCGGAAGAAAGGAGATATACAATCCAAATTTTAGATCGGAGATCCTGAGGAAAATAATTAAGGAGACGAAGGGTGGTAAGAAGAGGTCAAAGAAAGTCAATGCAAAAACAATAACCAGACTGGCAGAGCTCTCATACAGATGCACGATCTGCAGAAGGTGCACACAGACATGCCCCATAGGTGTTGATAACGGACTGATAACCAGAGAGATAAGGAAGCTCTTCAGTCAGGAGCTGGGCATAGCCCCCACCGCTCTGCACAAATCCGGTACAGTTCAGCATCTGGAAAAGGGCTCATCCACAGGTCTGACGCCTGAGGGATTTTCTGACATAATCGAGTTCATTGAGGAGGACATCGAGGAAAGAACTGGAAAGAAGATTAAGATACCTGTTGACGAGAAGGGGGCGGATATACTGTTAATCCACAACGCTGGAGAGTATCTTAGCTGGCCTGAAAATGTGGCCGCCTTTGCAATAATCTTCGAAGAAGCTGGGCTTGACTGGACACTGAGCAGTGATATGGTTGGGTATGATGCGGTTAACTATGGTGTGTGGTACGATGATGTGCAGCTTTCCAGAATAGCGTTAAAACATGCAGAGATCGCCCACAAGCTTGATGTCAACAGGATTGTGGTTGGAGAGTGCGGACATGCACATAAGGCTATCACGGTTATAGCAGACAGGATCTTTGTCGATGAGTACAACATCCCAAGAGAAAGCTGTTTGCCATTGTTGTGGGATATAGTGAGGAAGAAGAAACTCAATCTTGACCCCGAGAAGAACAATTTCCCTGTCACGCTGCATGATCCATGCAACGTTGTAAGGCTGATGGGTATAGTAGAACCTCAGCGCAGAATACTCAACGAAATATGTCCTCAGTTCAGAGAAATGCACCCCAATGGTGTGTACAACTACTGCTGCGGTGGTGGTAGTGGTTTTGCCATAATGAACTCGATGAACTTCCCGGAGTTCAGGGCCAAGGTTGCCAGCAGGATGAAACTAAAGCAGATTCTCGATGCCTTCCAGGATCACATTGAGCCGGACGTACAGAAATATGTCTGCGCACCATGCAGTAACTGCAAGGGAGCGATCAGAGATATTTTAACCCATTACAACGTCACGGAGAAGTGCGGAATTTACTACGGTGGGCTTGTGGAGCTTATTGTGAATGCGATGGTGGATGTCGAGGAACCATTCGTAGAAATGTACTGAATTTTTTATTAATTTTGTTTATCTTTTCTCAAACACTAGGATATTGTTTTCAGGGTTTTTTATGTGCCGTTCTTTTTGAGGTACAGTCCAGTTATCCTGCCTCTCTCTTTAAAATGATATGAATAGTGCTCGGATGGGATAGTACTAAAATTATACTGGGATAGAGCAATGTGATACTTCGGGATCCAATCAAAAACTAAAAATAATCTCCTGCTAACATATACATAGGTGATCGGTATCAGCTGGCAGATACTTCTTGCGGTCGTGAGTGTAATTGCCGGATTTGTGGTGACAGACAAGTTTCTCGAGAGGAAGGGATTCAGAGTAAAGAAGAGAGGTGTACATGTAACCCTGGAAAATCTGGCCAGGCATCTTGCTGAGAGATACCTGGTAAAGGTAGCTGTGATCACTGAAGACTTGCATGAGGTTGTGGATGTTGATGAATATGAGGTTGATGAGATGAGAACAGCTCTTGAGGTATCGAGAAGTGACGAAATACTTCTGATTGCCGGTAGTGATTACAGGTATGCGGTAAAAAGGGGGAACGCTTTTGTATATGTCCACGGTAAGTTTATCTCTCTTGAGGATTTTTCCAAACTATGGTTGACCGTACAGAATGCCTTTGAGGGGGTGAAAAGTTGATCGTAATATTGCTGGCTTTAATCTCTGCAACCACAGCAGTGCAGGGTGATGTGGTCAATCTCACCCTTGACCAGCCTGCAGAGGTTGTAATGGATGATTGCATGTATATTGAGGAAACTCTAACCAGCCATGAAAATCTGTCGGCTGGAGACTACGGGATAAAGATAACACATTCGTGCCTCGGAACTTACTATATTTCTGTAAAGGAGAAAGGTGGGAGGGAACAGCAGATAGCTCTTAAGGTTGAGGAGGATCCAAATCCAAGGGAGTCCCTCAAATCCTTGGATGCGGAGATCATGAATCTTAAAAAGGAGATCTCGGGTCTGGATAATAAGCTCAGCTACTATAAAAGTCTTGTCGAAACTCTCAACAGCATCAATATGGAACTTTATGATAGAATAAAGGGGTATGTGGGAGAGAATAAGCGTCTTGAAAGTGAACTGGCGAAATACAAGATGCTGTCAGAGAACTGCACCAGAGTTGTAACTAGCCTCGAGAGCCTGATGAAGTCAAAGAACGAAACAATAGCGCATCTTGAGCAGGAGAATGCAAAGCTTGAGGGAAAGGTAAAAAACCTGACCCGAAATTTGACTGTTATGGAGTCCTACACTGACCTGTTCAGAACCATGTTTACCGTAACGCTTGCATTCCTCGTGGGAGCGTTGTTTGCAATATTCAGGAGGTGAGCATGGAGATCTTTGTTATAGGTAGCGCAGGTAGTGGAAAGAGCACGTTTGTTAGATGCTTTTCTGATTTTCTCACAGAAAAAGGGTACGATGTCAGGTGTGTCAATATTGATCCGGCGAGCGAGGCAATTTATACCGCAAGTGCTGACATCAGGAAATACATCAGAACTGAGGAGGTTATGAGAGAATATGGTCTTGGCATAAACGGTGCCCTGCTCAAGTCCATTGAGCTCGGGGTGAGGTTTGCCGGCAGCCTTAAGGTGAAAGGTGACTATGTTCTTTACGACACTCCGGGACAGATGGAGCTTTTTCTTTATTCTGCCGAGGGTAGAGAATTCGTTGAGAAACTTTCTGGAAGATTCAGTGCGGCAGTATTTCTCATGGACATAACGCTTCTTGGAGATGCAGAAAGCCTGATATCTGCAATTCTTCAGAATGTAATAGTTTCCCTTCGCCTGTCACTGCCAACGATTACAGCCTTTACCAAAGTAGATATCAGAGATGTTGACGTGGAGGGCCTGATTGAGGATGTGTACTCAAAAGAGGGTGTGCTTGCAGAGCTACTCGAGAAGGTTGTTGGGTTTGTAGAGTACACAACCATACCCTATCGACCCATTAAAATCTCAAATATTAAAAAAACAGGATACGAAGACCTTTTCTCAGCCCTGAATGAATTGTTCTGCTCTTGCGGCGATATCAGCTAGCTACTCTTCAGGAATCTCGATCTTTCCCTCTTCAATCTCCTTCGTTATCTCCTTTGGAGTCTTGCCTTCAACGGTTATCCCCATTGAGTTGCATGTTCCCAGGACCTCTTTTACGACCTCCTTGAGTGTGTAGGAGAGCGATTCTTCCTTCTTGATCCTCGCTATTTTTATAAGCTGTTCCATTGTTAAGTCTCCAACGAACTCTCTGCCAGGATTTGTGGCCCCCTTCTCGATCCCCAGCTCCCTTTTTACAAGAGCCGAGACCGGCGGAATACCAACCTCTATGTCAAAGGACCTGTCGTCGTGGACAATTATTTTCACTGGAACGTTGAGCCCCTCATAATCTTTCGTGGCCTCATTTATCCTGTCTACTACCTGCTTAACGTTAAGTCCGAGAGGACCAATAGCCGGACCCAGGGGTGGGCCCGGAGAAGCCTGACCTCCCGGTACCAGAACCTCAACCACCTGCACCATTTATTACACCTCCTCTTTTTTGTCTATCACTCTAACATGGTCTGCCTTGACCGTTACCGGAATCGGCACGACAGCCTCAAGAAGTTCAACCGTTATTTCATTTTTTGCCTCATCAACTCTCTTGACTATTGCGAGCTCGCCCTTGAATGGACCTGATATGACTTCAACAGTGTCACCCTCCCTTATCTGCTCTGCCGCTTTCTTGGGTGTCAGGAAGTGCTCTATTTCCTCAAATTTGACCTCACCCTTCACCACACCCTTGACATGTGGCAGACCCCGTATGGCTTTCAGCAGATCGTCAGGATTCTCAACTTCTACTATAATGTACCCTTTAAGCTCTTTCGGGGCGAGAATTGAGTAAACGGCAAGGTTGTGCTTTTTTGCCGCTATTTCCATCAAATTTGCGACCACCCTTTCCTGATTCGCTGTAGTTTTAACCGCGAAATATCTGCTCATTTCAGGGCACCCGGAAGAATCTCCATAAGAATATATATCGCAAACCCGATAAATCCAACTATAATCATCACTACTATGGCTACCTTTGCCGTTGTTGAGAATTCCTCCCAGTCTGGCTTTCTTGCCATTTTCAGTACGTTATAGTACTCCCTGAGTTTATTCTGAATTTCACTAGACTGCATGAATCTACTCTTTATAGGTCGGTTTTTTAAGCTTATCTCACAAAGTCAATACCGTATTTCCTCGTCACGGGATAGCCTTTTCGCCCCAGAATCTGCGGACTTTTAACTCCTGTGACTATAATCAGCGTCCTCATCGTATTCTCTAGTTCTGGGTCTATCATTGCACCCCAGATTATCCTGGCATCTGGATCGACCTTGCTGTATATCTCTTCAATCACGCTTTCCGCTTCTTCGATGGTCATATCCGGCCCTCCGGTAACGTTGACTAAAGCCGCCTTTGCCCCAGAGATGTCGACATCCAGAAGTGGACTCTTAAGCGCTTTTCTAACGGACTCAGCAGCCTTGTCCTCTCCGCTGGCTTCACCAAGACCGATCATCGCAACTCCACCCTTTTCCATAACTGTCCTGACATCTGCGAAGTCGAGATTGATGAGTGCCGGTTTGGTTATCAGCTCAGTTATGCCTTTCACAGCCCTCATGAGGATTTCATCCGCAACCTTGAAGGCAAGCTGCATTGGATAGTTTGGGACAACCTCAAGCAATCTGTCGTTGGGTATGACAATGACGGTATCGGCCACCTCCCGCAATCTTTCAAGTCCTGCCTCAGCATTCGCCCTTCTTATTGCACCCTCAGCCGAAAAAGGAAATGTGACCACGGCGATGGTCAGTGCTCCCGCTTCCTGAGCAGCCTCGGCGACAACAGGAGCTGCCCCCGTTCCGGTCCCGCCACCGAGACCGCATGTTACAAAAACCATATCCGAGCCTTCGACAAGCTTTTTGATTTCATCCTCGCTCTCTCTCGCAGCCTCCTCACCAACCTGAGGAAGACTCCCTGCCCCAAGACCCCTCGTCCTCCTTTTTCCAATCAGGATCCTCTTGTTGGCTTTGGTGTAGTAAAGGTGCTGAACGTCTGTATTCAAAGCAATCATCTCAGCACCTTCAATTCCCTCCTCGTACATCCTCGTAATGGTGTTGCAACCAGCACCGCCCACTCCAATTACTTTGATAATGGTTCTCAGTTCGTGCAGTGTTTGCAGTATTTCATCTTCAACATCTTCAACTCCTCTACCTTCAATTCTCTCTTTCTTCTCCCTCTCAGCTCTCGCAAGAGCTTCTTCCACGATGGATTTCATGAGCATCCCCCAATACTTTTTCAATTATCAATGCAAGATAGTATATAAAATCTTTGTTCACTTTCGCCCTTTCTCCATTTCCTTTGATTCAATTGCAGCCATCACCCTTATAATTCACCGGGAGAACAAATGTTGATGATCGAAAAAATTGCTGATGGGATTTACAGAATCGAGATTCCACTGCCGCGAAATCCCCTCAAATATACAAATTCGTATCTGATAGGGAGATTTGATGGATTTCTGTTAGTGGATACTGGAATGAATAGAAAGGAGTGTCGTGAGGCGTTATATACGGCATTAAGGAGCCTGCAAATTGATTTTTCTAAACTTTCCGTGTTCATCACACATCTCCACGCTGACCATATCGGTCTTGCGGGTGAGGTTGGTGGGGAGGTGTTCTTCAGTAAAACTGAATCCGAAATAGTCAGAAAGATGCTTGACGATCCGTCCGGGTACTGGGAAACCATTCTGGAAACCTACATTGCAAACGGTTTTCCGGAGAGAGAAGCAAAAAAGATGCTGAGGCTTCATCCGGGGATAAGGTACACGTCGATGGAGAAGATTGAGTTCTCAGAGGTTGTTGATGGAGATGAAATAGATGTGGGTGGTTACTTGCTGAAATGCATAGAAACTCCTGGTCACTCTCCGGCTCATATGTGCCTTTATGATGAAGAGGGTAAGCTGTTTTTCTCAGGTGATCACGTTCTAATTGACATAACGCCCAATATCACGTGGTGGCCTTTTCTGGACAACTCACTCGGAAGTTATCTTGAAAGTCTGGAAAAGGTTTACAATCTGGATGTAAATCTGGTACTTCCCGGTCACAGAAGGCTCTGGTACGATCTCAGAAAGAGGATCGATGAAATCAGGAGACATCACAGAGCAAGACTTGTCGAAACCCTTGCTGCTCTGGATAGGCCCAAAACTGCCTGGGAAATCGCACCCAGCATAACATGGGACCTGGTTTACACAGACTGGGAAGAGGTGCATGTTGTCCAGAAGTGGTTTGCTGTCGGTGAGACGATTGCTCATCTCGAGTACCTTCAAAAGGAGGGACTGGTTGAGAGAGATGTTGAGAACGGTCTGGTAAAGTATTTCAAATCCTGTTGAGCTCAGCTTCCATACTTTCTGCGTTAAAAATAGCAAATCTGCCCCACATTACCGGTCCCGGGTTTACGGCTGTGATCACGCTGTTGATGATTCCGTGGCACTCATGGATGTGTCCGCAGAATGCAACATCAAACAATCCAATGTTCTCCCTTATCACCCTGCAACCTGCGTTAATTCCGGAACGCGTTGTGTCCAGAATGCCCTTTGGTGGACAGTGGGAAAGAAGGATGTTGCGATCACCAAATTGAAAGCTCTGTATAAAACTTCTCATTTCCTCTTCTGTGTACTCGGATGGTGTGCCGAAAGGTGTGATCCCCGAGCCCCCAAGACCGTGGAGAGTAAAGTTATCAACCTTTACGCTTTTTCCGTGAATGAACCTTATTGCATCCAGATCATATTCGAGAATATCCTCGTAATCGCAGTTTCCGTGGACAGCATAGCATTCGTCGGTGAATTTGGAAATTATGGCATCTGCCTGAAAAACATCCTCTCTTTTGAACTGTGTAATGTCCCCCGCTATAAACACGGTATCGTAGCTGGCAGCATCAAGGATATTTTTTAAGTTGCTGAATGAGGAGTGTATATCAGAAAGGACCAGAATCTTCACAGGTGGAGTTGGGAAAAATCTGTTTAAAAATACAGCGCCCGGAAAAATCTATTTTGAAAAATAATTATTTATATAACGTAGATATCTCCGTTTTTGGGAGCATATGCGTCAACGCCCAGATTTTCTCTGATCCACTCTGCGAAAGCTTCGGTTTCCTCACCGTGAATTGTGAACACTATATCGGCGCCCTTTTTAACAACTCTTCTCACGTACTCCTTTAGCTGCCTGTCATCAGCGTGGGCTGAAAAGTCGTACTGCTCAATCCCCATCTTCAGTTTAACCGTCCGTGTTCCGAGATTGATCATTCCATGTTTCAGTGCCATGTCTCCATTCGTCCCCTCAACCTGGTAGCCAGTCAGTATTATCTTCGACTTCTCATCATTGTAGAGTTTTGAAATGTAGAACATTGCAGGTCCACCGTTGAGCATTCCAGCAGTCGTAACCACGGCAGAAGGCTCCTCAAGAACGATTTCTCTCCGCTTCCACTCTACCGGAATGGAGTTCTTCATAGCCTTCTTCAGTTCCTTGGGACTTTTGATAAAGTCCGGATACTTCTGGATTATACGCGCAACTTCCTTGCCCATTCCGTCAACGTATGGTGTGATTCCGTGCTTCGACAGAATCATGAGCACTTCCTGGGTTCTTCCAACGGCGAAGGCCGGTATTATCGCATGGCCACCCCTGTCAATTGTGTCCACAACACTCTCGACAAACGCCCTCTCAAGTTCTCTTCTGTCTGGATGTTCCGTTCCAAAGTACGTGCTTTCCACAATCAAAATATCCGTGTGGGGATACTCCGTATCTGCCCCCTCAAGAAGTCTCGTTTCCTCCAGTTTTATGTCGCCGGAATACAGAATATCTATATCGCCTCGCATGTGGACGCTTGCACTGCCCGGTATGTGTCCTGCGTTAAAGAACTCTATTTCGTAGTTATCAAATTCAATTGGATCTTCGTACTCCAGTTCTCTCAAATTGCTCTCGAACTGCCTCAGCTCCCTCTTGGTGAATGGTGGTGGTTGCATGATGTTCATTGAGTCCTTCAAAAGTATCATAGACAGGTCGTGAGACGGAGGAGTCAGAATAACATCGGGATCATAATACATGAGATTTGGTGCCACCCCAACATGATCAAGGTGGCCGTGAGAGATAACCACAGCTCTTGGAGATAAACCGTCCAGAGGAAATTCAGGAGGATCGGACGGCTTTACACCGTAATCGAGTACAATACCATCTATCATTACAGCCGATCTTCCAACTTCTCTGCATCCACCAAGGAATTTGATCGTGGTCATACCACATTACTACTTTATGTTTGAATATATAAGTTTCGCCCCATAAAATTCATTTTTAATTGGAATAATTTACACAAATCTTTTAATTTCACACCTCCCGGTGTAATTTTCCTCGAACATACCATTGAGCTTTCCGCTGCAAACCGGGCAGTTGTTGTTGGCGGGGATGGTAAAGGAAAAGAACTCCATGGTACTCAGATCACCTCTCAGGACTCTCCCACTGGTGAGGCTGCCATTGCGTGTTATGAGCTTTATCACCTCAGACGCCTGCATCGCCCCAAATACGCCTGCTGTTGCTCCAACTATTGCAGTACCACCTGTTTCTGGAGATTCTGGCAGGTAACACCTGTAGCATGGATTTCCGGTGAAAACTGAGAGCTCCCCCTCCCATCCGTAAACCGCCGAATGCACGAAGGGTTTTTTCAGGAGCATTGAGGCATCGTTTATTATGTATCTGATTTTGAAGCTGTCAGGACATCCAACGATCACGTCGTAAGACTTGATTAGCCTGAGAGCGTTTCTGGGATGTATCCAGTATGGGTAAACATCAACTACAACATCAGGATTGAGTTTTTCGACAAACATTGCTGCAGATTCTGCTTTATTTTCATTCAGATTTCCCGCATGAATTATCTGCCTCTGAAGGTTGGACAGCTCGACGGTATCCCCATCAACAATTCCGAGCCTGCCAACACCTGCGGCGGCAAGATAGGCTATGACAGGGCTTCCAAGCCCACCAGCCCCTATTACAAGAACTCTGGCATTTTGCAGCCTCTCCTGCCCATCAATCCCGAAAACTTCAATCTGCCTTTTGTATTTCTCAAATATCAAGATTTTTGACCTCCTTCGAGTGCTCCATTATAAAGTTCCTTCTTCCCTCAACATCATCCCCCATCAAAATTCTAAACAGTTCATCAGCTCTTCTCGCATCTTCAAGCGTAACCTGAATCAGAATTCTGTTTTCCGGATTCATCGTCGTTTCCCATAATTGACTGGGATTCATTTCCCCCAGACCCTTATATCTCTGTACTTCTGCGTTGCCAAGCCGTTCCAGCGTTCTGCCGAGCTCATCTTCCGAATATGCGTAGTACTGTTTCTTTCCCTTTTTTATCATATACAGAGGAGGTTGAGCTATGTAGAGATAACCGCTCTCTATCAGAGGCTTCATGTAGCGGTAGAAGAATGTAAGCAGAAGGGTTCTTATATGTGCTCCATCAACATCTGCATCAGTCATTATAATAATTCGTTTGTATCTTGTTTTGGTTATATCGAAATCCTTCCCCATGCCTGCACCTATGGCCGATATTATCGCCTTTATCTCCTCGTTTTTCAAAATCCTTGCCATGCCGGCTTTTTCAACATTGATTATCTTACCTTTGATTGGAAGAATTGCCTGAAATCTCCTGTCTCTTGCCTGTTTTGCTGACCCACCTGCCGATTCCCCTTCAACAATGAATAGTTCTCGTTCATCCGGGTTTTTGGACGAACAATCCGCAAGCTTTCCGGGAAGTGTCGCTGCTAAATCGTTTCTTTTCTTAACAAGCTCTCTAGCCTTCTTTGCAGCTTCTCTCGCCTTTTTGGCCAAAATAAACTTGTTGATCAGAAGTTCTGACCTGGAAGGGTTTTCCTCGAGCCATCTCAATACTCCGGTGTACACGGACGATTCAACGGCCGTTTTGACATCGCTGTTGGTTAGTTTGGTTTTCGTCTGTCCTTCAAACTGAGGTTCGGGAACCTTGACGCTTATTACTGCTGTTAACCCCTCCCTGACGTCTGAACCCGTTACCGGCTCAAACTTCCTGATGTTTTTTCTTCCGTACTCGTTAACAGCTCTTGTCAATCCAGCTCTGAATCCGATGACGTGAGAACCGCCTTCTGAGGTGTTTATGTTGTTTGCAAAAGCGTGAATATTTTCGATCTCGGAATCCGTAAACTGGATAGCCACTTCAAGAGATATCCCGTTCTTCGTATCCTCTATGTATATTGGCTCGTGGAGGGTTTTATAATTCCTGTTCAGTGATTTCACCAGGCCGACAATTCCATCCTCAAAGTGAAAGATTTTTCTTTTACTCACCCTCTCATCTTCGAGTATGATTTTGAGACCCTTGTTGAGATATGCCAGCTCCTTTAGCCTCTGAGATACGATCTCGTATTTGAATTCTGTGGTCTCGAATATCTCGTCATCTGGTTTAAATCTAATGGTTGTGCCACTCTCTTCTGTTTCACCTATTATCTTCAGCTCAGTTGCAGGCCGTCCCCTCTCGTATCGCTGATAGAATACTTTCCCGTTTCTCCGGACAGTCACTTCCAGCCACTCCGAAAGGGCGTTTACCACCGACACACCTACACCGTGCAATCCACCAGAAACCCTGTAAACTTTTTTTGAGAACTTTCCTCCCGCATGGAGCTTTGTCATAACAATTTCAAGTGCCGATTTACCTAATTCGTGCATTTCAGTTGGAATGCCGCGTCCGTTATCCTCTACGCTTGCTGAACCGTCTTTGTGAAGGGTCACTTTTATTGTGTCGCAGAACCCTGCAAGGGCCTCATCGATGCTGTTGTCGACAACCTCCCACAGCAGGTGGTGAAGTCCCCTAACTCCTGTACCGCCAATGTACATCCCCGGCCTCTTTCTCACTGCATCGAGGTCGTCAAGCACCTCGATATCTCTGGCTGAATAATCAGAATCGCTGGTTTCGAACACGTCGTTTCCTACCACAATATCACTATGCCCCTCTGTTAATAAGTACTTTGTTTTAATTAACCAGCTATTTTAATTTTTTTGATTTAATTTATTTTAAGTATTAATTTATAGTATGTTAATATTAAAATTTTAAATGTTTGTTAGTCTATCTTGTAGTATACTTTATTTTTAATTTCTTTTTTTAGAAAAAAATTTAATTTAAATTAATTTTTAATAAATAATAAAGTTAAGTACAAGCAATTATTCCACATATTTTGTAACAAACCAGTATACAATTCATGACAAATTCACGATGTACCCTAATTTACGCACATACCCCCCCTTGAATGCATGCAAAGAGCATTATTCACATAATTTTTGTAACAGTCGAATTGCCAAAATCTTTGATTTTCGGCACTCCTAAAAATATTTGTTCCATAATTTTTGGAAAAATTAGTTGCTGTATTAATTAAGAATATATATTAATATATTCTTCTGTATTATTTGATTTTTGGTTGTTAATAAGAAATTAAAAGATATTTTTTCAAAATAATTTAATTTTTAAAATTTCAAATAGTTCTAATTATTTATATTATTTTTTTATATTTTATAAATAAAATTAGTACTTTACATATATTGGCGACAATAAGAAGCGGTAGAAGATTGAAAAGCAGGTTTTGCAATCCGGGTTTTGGTGTTTAGCTTTGCAGAATCCGCTGGATCGAGAGTGCAATTCCAAAAAAGTGAGTCTGGTCAACTCAGTCCTTGCCGTTAAATATGAAGTAAATCTTTCTTCCCACCTTCTTTTTTTTGACGAGATTCATGTCTGCCATAAGATTGAGATAGTAGCTTTCGGTGGACCTTTTTCTCCCTGTTATCCTTGCGATGTCTTCCGCTGTGGCCTCACCCAGTTTTAGAAGGATCAGGGCGGTTTTGCGAATATTTTCGGGCAGATCTGAGATCATTATGATACATTGAAACACATTGTATTTAAATTTTACGGATTATTTCATACGGGTAGTAAGATCTGCACCATAAACTACATGCAATGGTAAAAAAATTGCAACTGGGTTGTATTTGTGTATAATGAACTTCTGTGATAAAATTTAAAACTCCCATAGAATTTTTAAAGCTTTGAAGGCTATAAAAGTGTGTGTACTCGGGCAGAATTGTGAGAGTGGAGAGACACAGCTCCAGTGTTGCAACATTGTATCTTGACATAAATATTCCCTCCTATCCGGGCCAGTTTGTAATGATCAACCTACCGGGATGTGAGGAAATACCGCTTAGCCTGTCTTCTCAGAATACAGTTACCGTCAAAGCTGTTGGCGACACGACCAGAGAGCTGGTCAACTCTCAGGAGGGTAGGAGGGTTGGAATAAGGGGGGCATTTGGCACCACCTTCACACCTTCGGATAACGCTCTGCTGATTGCAGGTGGAATAGGAATAGCACCACTTCGCTATCTCTACAACTATCTGAAAAACTGTCAGGCGGATGTTAAGGTGATATACGGTGTGAGGACAGCCGAGGATTTGATCTGGCTTGATGAATTCGAAAATGTTGTTGTAACAACTGAAGATGGGAGTACAGGCATTAAAGGAACCGTAATCGATGCTATGAAAAGAGAGGATCTTGCAAGTTATTCCAGAATTTATGTTTGCGGAAGTGAACAGATGATGAGGGCAGCTTTCACACTTCTCAAAGCAAAAAGCGTTCTTGAAAAGTCGGAGTTCTCGCTTGAGAGGTTCATGAGATGTGCAATAGGAGTTTGCGGCTCATGTGTGGTTGAGGGTGGTTTGAGAGTTTGCAGTGACGGACCTGTTTTTTCAGCAACCAACCTTCCGTGGTGATAATATTTAAATTCACTGAAGGAAAAGGGTTGAAGGATGAAAGAAAAGAGGTTGATAATTAGGAGAAGCGGTTATCCTTCTAAAGGTGAGATCGTTATCGGCACTGTTAAGAGAGTTCTCGACTTCGGCGCTTTTGTATCTCTCGATGAGTATGAGGGTAGAGAGGGGATGGTCCATATCAGCGAGGTTGCTTCGGGATGGATAAAGGATATCAGGGAGCACGTTAAGAAGGGGCAGAAAGTAATCTGCAAGGTTCTCGACATCAATCCAAAGAGGGGGCATATAGACCTTTCAATTAAGGACGTGAATGAGAGACAAAAAAGGGAGAAGTTGCAGCAATGGAAAAACGAGATGAAGGCTTTTAAGTGGCTGGAAATAATCGGCGAAAGGCTTAACCGTGATTTTGGCGAACTTGAAAAGATTGGAAAAAAGCTTCTCAAAGAGTATGATTCCGTTTACTCGGCATTTGAGGATGCAGCCTACGAGGGATACGAGGTCTTAACTCCTGTGGTTGGAGAGGAGTTTGCCAGAGAAATGGCAGAGATTGCAAGAGAAAACATTAAACCAAAGAGAGTTAAGGTAAGGGGATACTTTGAGCTGAAAAGCATGGCACCTGATGGAGTTGAGAGGATTAAGAAAGCTCTTCTTCAGGCGATGAAGGTGGCAAAGTCCGGGATAGGTATAAAGATCGAATACATCGGAGCGCCAAAGTACAGAATCATAGTTGAGGCTGATGAGTATAAAGCGGCTGAAAATGCATTGAAGAAGGCCATGAATAACGTTCTCAAGGAAATTAAAAAACTCGGTGGAGAGGGTAACTTCATAAGGGAGGCTGCATGAAAGTTTCAATGAGAAAATGTCCAAACTGCAGGCGTTATACGCTGAAAGAGACCTGTCCTAAGTGCGGGGCTCAGACTTACATGCCGATCCCACCGAGGTTCTCAATCGAAGATCCCTACGGGAAATATCGGAGGAGGCTCAGAAGGGAGAAGGGCTTTTTCGTTTTCAGGAGGTGAATGCATGTTAAAAAAAGTTGATGTAAGGTTCTTGAAAGATCCGGATGAGATCGGGCTTGAAAGTCCAGTGTTTATAGAGGGGTTGCCCGGTATTGGTCATGTTGGAAAGCTTGTCGCAGACCACCTAGTAAACGAACTCAGGGCAGAAAAAGTGGTTGAGATCTACTCTCACCACTTTCCACCGCAAGTAATGGTGCTGGAGGATGGCACCATAAGAATGCCCAAGAACGAGGTTTATGCATGGAAGTCAAACGGTAATGGCAGAGATCTGCTAATACTTGTTGGAGATTTTCAAAGCATAAGCAGTGAGGGGCATTTCGAGCTCGTCAATGCATATATTGACATTGCTAAAAAGTTTGGGGCTGTAAGAATATACACTCTTGGCGGTTATGGTGTCGGTAAGCTTGTTGAAGAACCCTATGTGATTGGTGCTGCAAACTCTGAGGATATTGTGGAAGAACTTAAAAGCTTTGGAGTTAAATTCGAGCCGGGTGAACCAGGTGGGGGTATAATTGGTGCCTCAGGACTTTTACTCGGTGTTTCTCAACTGGAGGGTATCGAGGCCGCATGTCTTATGGGTGTTACATCCGGTTATATGGTTGACCCCAAGAGTGCCAAAGTTGTTCTGGAGGTGCTGACGAAAATGCTTGACCTGAAGGTATCGGTAGAGGCGCTGGATGAGAGGGCAAAAGAAATGGAGAAAATAATTGCTCAGATCAAGGAAATGCAGGAAATGGCAGTGCAGCAGTGGAAGAGCGACGAAGATTTGAGATACTTCAGATGAGGTACAGTGAAATTGATTTTGCCAGAGGTCTTGCAGTAGTACTGATGCTCGTATTTCACTTTTTTTTCGACGCATCCTACTTCGGCAAAATTGAACTTAACGGCATTTTCTGGTACTACTTCCCCAGGTTTATCGGTGGTATGTTCATCTTCATCTCTGGCTACACACTTTCAATCATCCGGCCGGATTTTAAGAGGGTTGGAAAAAAGGCCCTGAAACTTGCAGCTCTTGCCGCTTTCATAACCCTGGTGACGTATGTGGGCGTTCCCGGCAGCTATGTCGTCTATGGGATCATCCACTTTTTCGCAACAGCCACAGTTGCAGGATATCTTTTTCTAAAGTATCCCAGAATGCAGCTTTTTGCCGGTCTCTCTCTTTTTCTGGCAGGCATTTATTTCAATCAGCTAAGACTTCAGACTGGAGTTCTGGTCTGGCTGGGTTTGATGCCCTACGGTTTCTCCACACTTGATTATTATCCCTTCCTCCCGTGGTTTGGGATATTTCTTCTTGGGATGTTTGCAGGCAGCCACATTAAGCCTGAAGGAAAGTTTCCGGAAATTCCTCTAATTTCCACTCTCGGAAAAAATTCACTGAAAGTTTACATTATACAGCATCCGGTAATCATTCTTTTCCTTCATCTTCTTTACGGCGATGTTCTCCAGCAGATTCTGTAGGGTATTTCATTTCCAGGTACTTTTCCACGGTCCTAGATCCAAAGTAGAAGGACACCACGACTATGAACGCCTTGTTCAGCCCGTCGATCAGCGATAGAAACTCATCCGTCAACGTTACAACTCCTGAAATCGCACTGGCAATGCTTCCAAAGTAGAAACACACCACTGTAATCGCCATGGCTCTTCGGATCTCCCTTCTGTTCAACCCTCCGAGCACAAATCGGAACAGCAGCAGAAAGAGTATGAACAGCAATGCAGCGAGAATTGCTATCAGCGAAAAGGGTAGAATCGGACTAAGTACCTGACCTATGCTCATATTTGTAATCACCGATTAACTTATTTAAATATTTCGTTAAGTTTTAACAGCACATCCCTGGACCTCGCAACGTCTTCAAGCCTTACCCTCTCTATTGCGGTGTGGCAGCGCTGCAGTTCCCCTGGACCCCATACAACAACGTCGTATCTGTCCTTCAGGTTTAAAGCATCAGTCCAGGAAGGCATTTCCGTGTGTTCAGGGTTAATTCCGGCAGCCTTCATGGCCTCTTCGAGAAGTGAGACAACGTTGCCACTTATATATCCATCATAAGCATAGGTAACCTCGTATTCCCCATACCTTCCGAGAAATTCAATTCCTTTCAGTGCATCTTCAATCCTCATTTCCGGTTCTACCAGAACGTCGAACTTGATCCTGCAGTAGTGTGGGATGATATAATCCTCACTTCCTCCCTCTATTTTAAGAGGTGTGGCCTTAAAACGTTTTTTCAGCTCGTTTATTACCTCAAAAGCTCTCTCAATTGCATTCAAACCCAGATCCGGATACGAGGCATGACATGGTTTACCCCTGACGTTAACTCTTAAATCGAAGCTGCCGTAATGTTTTGAAGCTATTTTGAGATCGGTTGGTTCCATGACAATTGCCATTCTGCCATGCTTCCACGTTTCGACAAATTCATTTGAACCCCTACCCCCCTCTTCTTCATCGCAGAAAAATGCGACTGTAAAATCGACTCCTTTCTCCGCAGCTTCAAGAATAGCAGCGATACTGGCCTTTGCATCGCAAACTCCGGTACCGTATGCGTATACACCATCCTGACTGAACGGGGCCTTTACGGCAACTGTATCCAGGTGAGTTGCCACAATCAGGTCAGATTTGGTTTTTGTGGAAATGAAGTAATCGCCTTCAGCAACTTCATAACCGACCTCTTCAAGGTAGTTCATCACAAAATTTCTCAGTTCTCCTTCATGGCCCGTGGGCGACTCGATTTCGACGAGCTTCTTGAGCAGCATATCGTAGTTCTTAAAAGCCCAGTTTAAAAATATGTTTTGTGATCGTCAGGACGGTTGAAAGAGATGACATCAGCAGCTTCGTCGAGGTTTACACAAAAGCCTACGAGGGTCTTGAGGAGTACGCATATACCAGAAGGAGGGAGATAAGGAACTACTTTAAATGGTTGTTCTCCAGAGACAGGGATGGGTTCATGGTTGCTGAGGTGGATGGTGAGGTGGTGGGGTTTGTGGCTTGTGACACCAATTGGATCAGTGTTTTTGAGAGGCAGAAGGTTGGAGAAATCCACGAGCTGTTCATACTTCCGGAATGGAGGTGCAGGGGTATAGGATCCGTTCTGCTCGGCAGAGCCATTGAATACTCGAAGAGCAGAGGTAGAAGAATAGCCGAACTTTGGGCCGGAAGAACGAACTACAGAGCGCGAAGATTTTATTCCAGCCACGGGTTCAGGGAGGCGGGAGAATGGGGAAAATGGATTAGAATGATCAGGGATCTTTAAACAGGGACTCTGGCACCTGTACGTCTTCCGACGGTGAATCCGGTACTTTTCTGACAATAACTTTCCCGTAAGGCCTCCATACCTCTGCTATCGACTTCATCTCGCTTTTACTGCCGAACGCAACGTAAGCAGGACCGTTTCCGGAGAGGCCACAGCAAACATTCACTTTCCATCCGGCTTCCGCAATTTCAAGGGGATATCCAATCATTCTGCAGTAATACTCAGTGTTCTTCCTCATTGCTCTGCAGTAGTTTCCATCCAGAGCATACTCAAACGCTGGTTGAACCTCAGCCGAGTTTTTCCTGATTTCTCTCCAGTTTACTTTTCCTCTTGTGAATTCCGGGATCAGAACTGCAGCATGAAACTTTGGCCTGTCCCAACGGTATAACTTCATCCCGATGTTGTCTGAAACAACGAAACCTCCGAGTAGAGACGCTGCGGCATCATCAAAAGCTCCGGTATAGCTTATACCAGTTTCAAGCGATACTCTGGCATTGGTTTTCAGTATTTCGTGGGCATTGATTTCAAAATCCCTGAACTTGTATAATGCAATCAAAAGGGCGTTGACGAATGCGCTGCTGCTTCCGAGACCACTCCCACCGGGGATTTCAGATTTAACCACAACCTCTCCACCAATATTTTCGGCTCTCAGAATTCTCTCGGCCACAAAACTCTTTATCTTCCTGCCATTAAGGGTAATTGAAATTTCTTTGTCCTCCTCAGGTTTGAGTTTTACGGTTGTTTTGATCTCAATTCCAAATGCAGACCCCTTTCCGGTTGCCAGAGCGTTCAGTACTGTTCCGGCGGCGTATGCAGTCCCGATCATTTAACCACTTCCTCAAAAGCCGAGAACAGGGCGATTCTTTCTCTAACAAGGAGCGGTAATTTTTCCACCCCAGCTATCTCCATCTCCTCATCAGTTATTCCGTAAAATTCCTTTACTGCCTTGAAATCGTACTCTGGATTGAACTTCAGCTCTCTGAATCTCAACTCTGCAACTCTTCTGTCATCGAGAATCACCGCTCCAACCCTGTTTTTCCCCTCATGAATGCCTATCTTCAGAGCATCTTTGATCTGTCTCGTTGATGCATAGTAGAGCAGGATTTCAATCGGCAGCGATCTGGATATTCTTTTTCCTCTTTCCCAGTTTCCAATAGCCTTTTTTGCTGCAAATTCAAGTACTTCAAGCGAAACCACATATCTGCTGTTCACAAATGCTGCGAAGTCAACATTAAAGCTGGAAAGATCGTCAACGATGAGTTCGCCGAATGTTACCCTCATGGTCAGAGCACTCTCATCACAGACTCCATCTTTATCCCCTTGTCCGTCAGTTCGTATCTCAAAATTGCCTTTGGAACCAGTATTCCCTTGAATTTTATAACCTTTAGCCTTCTCTGCACCTCGTTTTCTACCTCCCTGAGGGTTAGCTCGATTACACCATCCGCATAGTGCTTGATCGTGGTCTCTATTCTTGAGTCGAACATACCTTTCGTCATGAGCAGAAGAAAAACAGATTCGTTTCTCTTTGCGTACTTGGACAGAACCTCTATCAGCGATATCACATCCTCGATCGGATAGTTTGCAAGGAAGTAGGTCAGGTTGTTTATTATGACTCTTTCAAATTCCTCATGGCTGAGGATTGTTTTTAACCCGCCGATCGGGTCGTACATCGTCTTTTTGAGGTAGTCCTTTGCATCCTTCTCACTTTCCCTGTTGTATGCAGAAGTGAGACTGAAAAGTGTAATGTTCTCCCACACCGCCTCGTCGAGATCAAAGTAGAGGTTTACATATTCCTTTATCTCCTCGTACGCATCGTCTGTTGCCAGATAGAACACATTTTCCCCGTGAAGTGCCCCTTCAACTGCAAAGTGATAGGAGAACACATCAGCACCGGCTCCCGGCTCCTCGAGTATTAACACAACACTTCCGGATGGTATTCCACCACCAAGCTGTGTATCGAAGGGGAGTATTCCTGTTTTCATCAGTTTCATCGTTCCATCTTAAAGACCTTTTATTATATAACCCTAACTCATTAAACTCTACTTACCAGTTTGTAATGTCCGTATCTGGGGGTATACACTTCTCCATGCTGTTTCAACTTTGAAAGTATCTCCTTCGCTTTACTCCTTTCAATACCCTCCATTTCCGCTTCTCTGAGTATCTCCTCTTCCGGGACTCCGTTTTCATGACTCTCTTCAAGATTCTCAATTATCTTCTTTATCACCATGATTCTGTCTCTCTGCGTTTTCGATGTTCCGCTGATGGCAAAATCAATGTCAATCTTGCCTGTTTCGGGATCAACAGCTATTTGCATCAGACTTCTCTTCATCACTTCCAGAACCCTCTCAACATCCTCTTCTTCTACTCTGTCACTGAGTCTTATCCTCGCAGAAGCTTCGGCAAGTCTTACTATGCTTTCAAGCTGCCTCGCTGTGATTGGAACAGGTGAATTGTCCTTTGCACTGGCTCGCAGAGAGAGATAAAACTCCTCTATTTTCTTCTTTGCCTCATCTGTTAGAACGGGATATACTGTTTTTCTGGCATACGCAATATACTTTCTCAGCAGTTCAGGGTCTATTTCGGGGACAATCCTCACAGCCCTGGCCTTTATGTAGTCTTCATCATACTCAGCGGAGACGTTCTTTACTCTTTCCAGCATCTCTCCAAGCTGGTGGGAGTGCAGGATATGATCAACGAGCCTTCTGTCCCTCTCCTCATCTGGTTCGTCGGTCAGTACGAAAATGAGGTCAAATCTTGAAAGTAAAGTTGGTGACATGTCAATCTGCTCTGCAACAGGTGTGTATTTTTCAAATCTTCCGTACTTTGGATTTGCTGCACCGAGCAGAGCGCATCTGGCTTTTAGAATTGCGTTTATCCCGGCCTTTGCTATGCTTATCGTCTGCTGCTCAAGAGCTTCGTGAAGGGCGGATGTATCTTCCTTCCTCATCTTGTCGATCTCATCAACAAGGGCCACGCCCTTATCTGCCAGAACAAGGGCCCCTGCCTCAAGTGTCCATCTTCCATCAACCTCATCCCTGACAGCCGTTGCAGTTAAACCCGCCGTCGTCGTCCCCTTTCCGGTGGTGTATACACTTCTCGGGGCGATTCTGTGGACGTATCTCAGAAGCTGCGATTTGGCCACACCCGGGTCACCAACAAGAAGAATGTGGATATCACCCCTGATTTCAGTACCATCGGGAAGCTTTTTCGGAACCCCACCAAAAAGCTGAAGGGCAATTGCAAGCTTGACATCTTCGTGGCCGTAGATTGATGGAGCAATCGATCTTATTATCCTTTCGTAGATGTCTTCACTCATTGCCAGTTGCATTATCATCTCCCTGTCTTTATCTGTAATCTCGAATTCCTCGTACTCCTGGTGGAGGATCTCGACGGAGTTACCCTCTATGTAAAGATCCATGTGGGTCATCTTTCTCTGGCCAACTCCACGGGGCTTGGCTCTGACTATCCCATTAATCACGACTCTGTCACCCGGATTTACCGTCCCGGCCAGATCGCCCTCAAGAATTACGTCGATTGTCTGCGGTTGCTCACCCCCTCTCAGATTTTCGGGGTATTCCTGAACCTTCAGTCTCTGACTGTCCACAGAAACACTCTGGTCGGGAAGGAAGATCAGCTTCTTGGTGCTGCATTTGCTGCACTCAAAGGGCTGTCTGAGCTGGGAGTCTTCCTGAGGAACTATGTTTATGCTTCCGCAGTTAAGACAGGCGAACGCAGCCTGAACAATTCTTGGTCTGACTTCTGTAACCTTTCTCACTATGCCCTCAATTGCGAGAAACTTCCCAATGTGCTCCGCCCTGAGATCTCTAATCAGGATTTTTCTTGCAGTTGGGAGGGCATAAAATCTGGGTTTGCACCCTTCCAGAGAGACACCGTAGATGTTCGTAACATTAACCAAACCCTTTTCAGCATGAAGCAGAACCTCGTCAGGTCTTTCGATTAATTCCTCGCCAAGCTTGCCTTCCTGGAATATGGCGAGATCTTTTACGAAATTGATATACAGGGACCTTCCATCGCCTCCCGATTTTAATTTGTAGGCAAGCCTGTTGATTTCCTCTCTGTAGTACCTTTCAAAGAACTCCGTCCATAGTGCAGGACTGCTTATACCCATCCATTCTTACTCTCACAAACTGAGGCATAAGTCTTTTGGTCTTGCAAAAACCCTTATAACCCGCCATCGTGGTGTGAATGATGCCGGAAAAGAGTGTTAAAGTATTTCAAAGTAAGGAAATGCTTGAGTTTGTGAGAAAGCTCAACATCTCCTGTGAGTTCGTCAAGGAACCTGAGCCGTGTCTTGGACTTCCTGCAATAAAGCTCAACAGGTCGAACATATACTTTCATGCCATTCCCGAACATTCAGAGTTACAATCTTTTTTATTCGCAATCAGATTCGTGTCCGAGAACGAGACAAAACCTGATGTGGAGGTGCATGTCATTACCTTTGTTTCCAAATTCTGTCCGAACTGCAGGGCAACCGTCGATGCTGTAAATGGTCTCACAGCCAAGTACGGAATAGAGCATCACATCATTGACGCATCCCTCTTCTCCGGGCTGGCCGAAAAATATGAGGTAATGAGTGTTCCGACCGCCATAATAAACAGCATGAGGTTTGTGGGGGCTATGGGTAAAAATGAAGTGGAGAAATGGATTAAAGCGGCCATCGATGGTGATTACAGAGACTACATTGTTGAGAAGCTCATGAACGGTGATATCGAGGATGTAAAAAGACTTGCCATGAGCAGGAACATTGGCAGAGAGCTTGGCGAGCTTGTTGGACACAGGGAGTTCATGGTGAGGCTGGGAGCAATGGCTGCAATAGAGTCTCTCCATGAGGAAAATCCGGAGATAACCAAGGCTGCAAAGGAAGAAATTACCAAACTGCTTACCCATGAAGATGAAAGGATGCGAGAAGATGCAGCGATGATGCTCGGAATAATTGGTAATGAGGATGATATTAAATATCTTGAAGAGCTGGTGGGAGAAGGCGGCAGGGTTGGTGATTCTGCCGGGGAGGCAATTGACAGTATAAGGGGGAGAAAAAATGGCTGAGATAGTAATCGGTTCGATCCGTGCAACCTACAACCCGAGAGGAGACAATGCGGCAATTCTATGTCCTCCTCATCCGTTGATGGGCGGTGACAGGTTCGACATACGCCTCGATCGAATCGCTTCTGAACTCATCAGGAGGGGCATTTCTGTGCTGAGGTTTGATTATGGACAGCCCTTCAGAAGCGGTATCGGGGAAATAGAGGATGCCAAAAAGTGTATTTCATATCTGAAAGATAGACACAACTTGATAGGAGTGGTGGGATACTCATTCGGCAGTGTTGTTGCCTCAAACGTTGCTGACTACTGCGACTCCGCAGTGTACATTTCACCCATTCCGTCAATCAATTCAATAACTTTCTCCGATGCCAGAAGTCCCAAACTGTTCGTTATTGCCACCAAAGATCAGTTTGTGAGTCTGAACGAGGGGGTGAGGCTGTATGAGGAGGCGTCACCACCAAAACAAATTCTGAAAATCGACACAGATCACTTTTATTTCGGAAAGTTCGATATTCTGGCCAGGGCTGTTGCAGATTTCATTCAACAAAACTTCTGAACTGCCCCCTTTCAATCATTTCCTCAATTTTTCTTATGAAGCGGTCTCTTGTTCTCAAAACCGGAATTATCGTCATGTCTCCCCTGAGATCTCTGATTTTATCCACATACTCGGCATTGTCATCGTTTCCGTAATACACGATCCAGCTCCTGTACTCATCAACGGTGGTAAAGGACGTGTAACTTATCAGCTCAACGACAACAAGTTTTTCGTCAATTATACCGTGGACGGTTTCGTATTCCACAAAATAAATTCGGCCGTTTGAGTAGTACAGTCTCTCTGCTTCAAGCGCCACAACCTGTCTGGCAAATTCCGGTAGTGAGAACTCTTCCGGTTCATCCAGGACAACCGGTCCAATGTACAGAACCCGGTCCATGGATTTCAACTCACAGGCCTGTTAAAAAACCTTCACGGTACCATGCCGCTTACTATCACAACCAGTTTGCTCCAGAACCTGTAAGGCCCCATCTCAACATACCGCACATCATCCAGACCCGCACTCATAAACCAGGAAACGCACTGCTGGGTCGAGGGAAAGAGCATTATACTCTCTGCAAATTTTCTAACCAGCAGGTTGTCCGGCTTTCTTGGAGCAAGGATCACGATCCTGCCACCACTCTTCGTCACTCTGGCCATTTCCTCTATGCCTTTCTGCGGGTTGGGCCAGTACTCTATGCTTCCGGCAGAAATTGCGGCATCAAAGGTATCATCTTTAAAGGGTAGATTTTCAGCATCCCCCAGAATGAAGTTGGCGTCACTGAACCTTGCAACAGCCTTCATCATCTGTTCCGGTGTAAGGTCGACCGCAACAACATTCTCCTGACCCACCCTGTCTACAATTTCTGCGGTTGTAAATCCCGTTCCGCAGCCCACTTCGAGAACGAAATCTTCTCTGGAAATCTCGGCCATGTCCACAACTTTTCTCCTCATCTCATCGGAATAGAAAATGGGGTTAACAAGATCGTAGATCTTAGAGAAATATTTATAAAAAATCCTTGCTCTTTTTTTGTCCTCCAGAACTCCCATTTCACTCTTCTTTCTGCTTGAAGATCTCTTCCAGCGGAACCTTGCCGTGCTTAACCACTACGGTATTCACCTGGAGTATGTCCTTCGAGATTACCTTGCCTCTCACTCCTTTCCTTTTCCTCATGCCTTTTTCTTTGGGCCTGTATCCGACGCCTCCTTTTAAAAGCAGCCTCCTCCTGGCTGTTCCGGGCAGATCTGGCCTCATTGGAAATCCGTCTTTATCCGTACCACCCGTAATCTTAAGTTCGTAGTCCGGAGGAAGTTCGACAATTGTCCCGCTTATCACATCACCTATTTGCTTCCCCAGGAGTCTGTTGGCGTTAGCTCCTTCGATGACCTTCTGATAAGCTTTACCGGTTTTAGGATCCGAAATTACAACTCTGAACTCCATGTGACAACTCCTAAAGCTGAGGATTTATAAAACTATTGATGCCGGCCCGTAAAACGTACAGCTTTAACTGAAGATCCTGAGAAGACAGCAGATTGCCTTTCCTCAGGAACTGGCAGAAACGGTTATGTAAACACCGACGATCGTTATCGTACCGCCTATAGCTGTGAAAATATCAGGAGTTTCGTTAAGGGCAAAAAAGGCAAAAACTGCCGTAAAAAGCGGGACAAGATACACATAAACTGCAACGCTCGTTGAGTCGGAATTTGAGAGGGCGTAATACCAGACAACGTAGGCGAAAACGGAGCAGAGGATGGACAGATAGAGGATTGAAACCACCGTTTCAGCATGCAAGTTAAAGGGGTTGGCAAAACCATTCCACAGTGCAAAGGGAATGAGGTATACGGTACCCAGTGCAAAAGTATAGGCTGTCAGGATTTCGTGATTGTATCTCACAAGCATCCTGGCCCCGAGAACTGTGTACACCGCCCATAGAAGACCATCGACAATCATCAGTGCATCTCCGAAAAAGGTTTTTGAGGTGAAAAAGTCTGCCGTCCCTCTTGAAACCAGCAGAACGACGCCTGCAAAAGATATCGTCACACCAAGAATTCTGCGGGCATTCGCACCCTCATTAACAAATCCCCACACGGCAACGAATATTGCTGAGGTGTTGATGAGGATGGAGGCATTTGTAGCCGTGGTGTACTTTAATGCCAGGAACTGAAAGGCATACAGCAGAGAAACACCGGATAGGGCGAGAATTGAGATGAATACAAGGTCTCTCCTGTTTACCGAAGCGAGACCTCTGCGCAGCCATACCCATAGAAAAATTACAGGTGAGGCGATGAGAAATCGATAAAAGGCCAGATTGTATGGATCCAGTTCTCTCAGACCTATTTTAATGAAAACAAAGGATCCTGCCCATATGAACATTGTAAGGGCCAGAAGGGCGTGAACCTTAGTGTTCATTGAGTTTCAGGAAATACTCGTGGATTCTGGTGTCATTTGTCAGCTCGGGATGAAAAGCAAGGCCAAGTACATTTTCCTGTTTTGCTGCGACGATGTAGTTCTGGAAGGTTCCAAGAACTTCAACGTCCTTGCCCACCTCCGTAATGGCAGGAGCCCTGATGAACACCGCTTCAAAGTCGCCTATGTACTTCAAACTGAGGGTTACTTGAAAGCTCTCTCTCTGTCTTCCGAATGCGTTTCTCTTAACACCCACGTCCATCAATTCCAGAAGCTTGGTTCCTGTCTTTTCAACCTGTTCATCACCGTATTTTGAGAGCAGAATTAGGCCAGCACATGTACCCATCACCGGCTTACCGCTCTCGGCCAGTTTCAGGATTTCATCAGCTATGCCATCGGAAAAAATAAGCTTGCTGATCGTTGTGCTCTCTCCACCGGGGATTATTACCGCATCGCTCTTCCCCACAACACCCTTTTTTCTCGTGGCGACCACTTCACCCTCAATCCCGAGATTTTTCAGGGCTTTTCTGGTAATCAGAACGTGCTCCTCAACGTCCCCCTGAACACCGACAACAGCAACCCTCATAGACCTCTAGTCTGCAGTCTTTCCTCCTCACTTAGCTTGAAAACATCAAGTCCTCTCATTGCCTCGCCCAATCCTTTCGAGACTTCTACCAGCACCTCTGGCTCGTCATAATGCTGAACGGCTTCAACAATTGCCCTGGCGTATTCTGGTGGATTGGAAGATTTGAAAATTCCCGAACCTACAAAGACGCCATCCGCACCAAGCTGCATCATCAACGCTGCATCAGCGGGTGTTGCAACACCACCGGCAGCAAAGTTCACAACCGGGAGCCTGCCCAGATCCCTGACGTCGATAAGTACTTCATAAATCCCCTCAGTAATTTCGTCAAGAGTGTATTCTTCAAAAACCACGTCCCTGCCTCCAACATTGCCGAGACCCATTTCGTCCTTAACTCTTGTTGAGAGTTCAGCATATCTCGAGGCGTATTTAACTGCAATATCGTATATCCTCTCTTCAGGAATTCTCTGCAATTCATCAATAGCCCTGTTTATCAATCTCATGTGCTTAACGGCTTCAACAACGTTTCCAGTACCGGCCTCGCCCTTCGTTCTGATCATTGCAGCCCCTTCCCAGATTCTCCTTACTGCTTCACCGAGGCTTCTGGCTCCACAGACAAAAGGCACGACAAATTTTCTTTTGTCAATGTGGAAGAAAACATCAGCAGGTGTGAGTACCTCGCTTTCGTCTATCATATCAACTCCGAGCGCCTCAAGAGCCCTGGCCTCGGCAACATGACCTATTCTGCATTTGGCCATAACGGGTATTGTTACAGCATCGATAATCTCCTGTATTTTTTTGGGATCGGCCATTCTGGCAACCCCACCGGCAGATCTTATATCTGCAGGGACTTTGTGCAGGGCCATAACTGCTACTGCTCCTGCCTCTTCAGCAATGATCGCCTGTTCAGCGTTGGTTACATCCATTATGACTCCACCTTTCTGCATTTTGGCGAAACCCCTCTTTATCAGCTCCGTGCCAAATTTTAGATCCTCAAGGTTAATCTTCATCGTTTTCCCTTTGCCTCGGCGGAATATAAATTTTGGGTCAGACGAAAGGGATCCTCAGAGCTTATTATAAACTATAAATCATTTTCACAAAATTTTTTAGGTTGTAGGCCTACGCCCATTATGGATTCATTAAAAATGGAATTATCACATTCTATTAAAAGATTTGACCTTCATCCTGTCCAGAGAAAACTTTACTCTCAGGATTTATTGAAGATTCCGCCAGTCCTGAAGAGATTAGTTAAAATTCCCGTATGCGTTGTTCAGCCGGAAAGTGAAAAGGAGGTCGTATCGGTTTTAGATTTCGCCAGGAAGCATAAAATTCCCATTGTACCCAGGGGAGCGGCAACATCTGCGTATGGTGGAGCTACTGTCTTAAAACAGTGCATTGTGGTGGATTTTACCAGAATGAATAAGCTGGAGATTGAAAACAATCGTGCCGTGGTCGAAAGCGGAGCAGTATGGCTTGATGTTGAGAAAGAACTCAACAAGGTCGGTCTGGCGCTGAGAGTCTATCCTTCAAGTGCTCCATCCTCCACGATAGGTGGCTGGATAGCACAGGGTGGATATGGTATTGGTAGCTTAAAGTACGGCGGTATACTGGAGAATTTAGAGTGGCTTGAAGTCGCAGACTTTGAGGGAATCAGGAAGGTTCGGAAAAATGAGCTGAAAAACTTTGTGGGTCTTTTCGGATCTACCGGTCTTATAGTTCGTGCCTGTCTGAGTCTGAGAAAAAATTTTGAGATAAGAAGCGTTGCGGTGAAGACAAATTTTGAAAAAACTCTGGAACTTCTGGATGGAGCCTATCATGCGACCTTCATCAACTCCGAACTCGGCAGGATGCTGGGCTGCAGCGAGGATGATGTTCTGCTTCTGTCCTACGAGGGAGATCCGATCCAGGAGGGAGACGGATACCTTGGCAGTAAGATGTGGGAGAGCAGGTTCGATCTATTCAGGGCTGCAAGGAAGAGCGAGATAATTTTCACAGAGGCGGTTCTTCCCTATGATTCCGTTGCTGACTTTATTGAACAAGCCGGTAGAATCCCTGTTAAGGTAATATTTACCAGAAATGAGGCGGTTGTTCTCGGAATTGTTCCCGTTGAAGGATATTACAGCGCTGCTTTAAAAGCCTTGAAGTTCATCAAGGTTGCAGAAAGGTATGGGGGAAGAACTTATGCATCGGGACTGCTTTTCCCCCATAAGGGACTCGCTGATGATGAAGTCAGGGAATACAAGAAACGTATCGACCCGCATAATCTGCTGAATCCCGGAAAGGCCATACAGGCCAATTCATTTTCAAGATTGATCAGGGTCGCGGAGTTGATATTATGAACATCAGAGAAATCGCATTAAAATGCAGTAAATGCGGGTACTGCAGTGTTTGCCCGACTTACAGAATAGTGGGATGGGAATCTGTTTCGCCGAGAGGCAAGATACAGGTTGCTCTCGATTTTCTGAACGGGAACATCAGTCTGGATTCGAGAATCGTTAAGGATATTTTCAAATGTTCGGTCTGCGGTCTATGTGAAGAAGTATGTCCTGTTGACCTCCCACTGATCGACTTCTGGGAGGATCTGAGATATCTCCTTACCCAGCAGGGATATGCTCCACTATCCGTTCACCGAAAGCTGAAGGAAATAACGTACAGGAACTTCAACCCATACAGCGGCGACCAGGAGAGAAGAGGAGAATGGGTTGAATTCGAGGTAAGGCCTGCAAAAACACTTTACTTCGCTGGATGCACAGCGAGTTTCAGACTGCAAAACCTTGCAAAATCAACGGCAAATGCCCTTAACAAGCTTGGAATTGAATTCACTGTTGCTGGAAAAAACGAATACTGCTGCGGGTCACCTTTTTTGAGAACCGGGCAGAGAGATATTGTGGAAAAACTGTTTGAAAAAAATTACCGGTACTGGGAGAAAAATGGGATAGAGAGGATCATAACCTCCTGTCCAGGATGTTACAGGACAATTTCTCTGGACTATCCGAAGATAGCTGAAAAGAAGGGTTACGAGTTTAATATTGAAGTTGTTCATACGGTTTCAATTCTGAATAAGGAGGGGAACTTCAAGAAGATCGGGATCAAGGGCACGTACCATGATCCGTGTCATCTGGGAAGGCATATGGGAATGTATGAAGAGCCTAGGAATGTTATCAGAAAGCTGGGTGTGGACTTCGTGGAGATGGAGAGAAACAGGGAAAGGTCTCTATGCTGCGGGGCTGGAGGCGGTCTGAGAAGTCAGTTTGGAGAAGTATCATTTGAAATCGGAAGACAGAGAGTTTTAGAAGCGATGGAAACGGGAGCTGACTACCTGATAACGTGCTGTCCGTTTTGCGAATACCACCTCTCCAAATCGGCAGAAAAGCTCGGCGGTAAAATCAAAGTCGTCGATTTAGTTGAAATAGCAGAAAGGCTAATCTCTCCCTGATAGATACTCTCTTTCCATCGTATTTTGCGAGAAATAATCCTTTCAGCGCATCCACATTTTGGGGTAACAGTGTAATGGCCAAACCAACGGATCTGGCTGAGTGTGCATCGCTGCCGGCAATCTCGGGTTTTGAGAACTTTCTTGCGTATCTTTTCGCAATAAAGTTGAAGTAACTCTTTGCATTGAAGCTCTCCACGCCATCCACCACTCTGAAATCACCGGTTCTGATACTGCCTCCCCTGATGAAGTCAAATGGGTGGGCAAGAAAACAGACACCTCCAGCTTCTCTGACAGCTTTGCATGTTTCTTCCATGCTCATCTTTGGATCAATGTCGTTTAAAATTCCGTAGGCGAGAACGTGACCGGAAGAGGACGTTACCTCACATCCTGGTAGAACTTTTACTGGCAGATGCTCCTCTTCAACAATATCCATCGCTTCAAGAGATCCCTGAACGGTATCATGGTCGGTTATTGAGATCAGATCTATTTTCTTCGATACCGCTACTGAGAGTAACTTTTTCACACTGTCTCTCCCGTCACTGATGGTTGAATGTGCATGCAGTTCTGCTCTGATCACAGAGATATTTGGCGCTAAGTTTTTTATTGTTTCTCTAAAACTTGGTTTATGGAGGTTGTGCCTGTAGCTTACGACTCGATGGGCGTCAGGAGCATGGCCACGTTTGTCAGAACATCAGATGTGACAGTCCTCATCGATCCGGGTGTCAGTCTCGCTCCAAAAAGGTACAGCCTGCCACCACACAGGGTTGAAATTGAGAGAATGAATCAGAAATGGGATGAGATCAGGAGATTTCTGGCAGAAAGCGACCTGGTGGTGATCACACACTACCACTACGATCATCACGATCCGAATGATGTTGAGGTTCTCAACGGTAAAAAACTTCTCATCAAACATCCGAAGGAAAAGATAAACAGAAGCCAGATGGGAAGGGCGGCATACTTCCTTGAGCAGCTCAAAAATCTGGATGTAGAGGTAGAATTTTGTGACGGGAAAAACTACTCAGTTGGTGAAACTCTTTTGGAGTTCTCAAAGCCGGTATTTCATGGAGCGGACAGCAGGCTCGGATTTGTTGTCGAGGTGTATGTTGATGATGGCAGGGAGAGTTTTCTCTTCTCGTCCGATGTTGAGGGGCCCAACAGAGAGGAGCAGCTTGATTTCATGCTTGAGAAAAATGCTGAAACCGTCATAGTTGACGGTCCCATGACCTACATGCTCGGATACCGTTTTTCGCAAAAGTCATTTCATAGCAGTGTGGAGAATCTGAAAACCCTGATCGAGAGAAGCAGTGTGAGGAAACTTGTTCTCGACCATCACCTGACAAGGGACCTTCGCTGGAGGGAACGAATGGTCGAAGTTTTTGAATTCGGCAGGCAGGTGGGGGTAGAAGTCTTGTCTGCAGCGGAAATGGCGGGGGTGAAAGAAGACCTGCTTGAAGCAAGAAGAAAAGAGCTTTACAAAAAGAAAAATTAGGAGAAGTATTTGCTCAGTTCATTCACACCTGTGTACTTTGGCTTTTCAATGCTTGGGGTGTAGTGACAATCCCAGCACTCCGGCTGGATGCCCACGTAATTGTGGCACTGATCGCAGAACTGTGTCTTGTCTGTATGGCAGCTCCAGCAGGTATTGATGGATGCATGGTACTCTTTTCCATTCGTGAAGCTGTGGTATATCCTTCCACCTTCGGCTCCGTACCTTATCGCCTGTGTTCTCCACTGCTGAAGCAGCAGCATGTGATTCGCTGCCATCCAGTCTTTGTTTTCAACACACTCGCCTGATGGCTCTTTCAGTGATGGAGTGTATCCGAGTTTTCCCGCCATTGCGTTGTACCAGTATGGTGTGAAGAATCCCAAGAGGAAGATCAGTATCAGAGGAATCACATATTGCTTGTGGTACATTTCACTCCCCCTCCTCCTTCTTTAACGGTTCACCTCTAAGGTCGTACTGTCTGTCCTCCGGCTTCTCACCAAATGCCGTCAGTACGAGAGCATTTCCAACCATCTCCATTGGTCCTCCGACTTCAACTGGGATCTTCCAGTATTCGAGAGCATGCGGGAACTGTGCTTTGTCAATTGCACATGGCGTCAGCAGTATGTTCACACCGTATTTCTTGTAGACGTGCCTAACTGCCATCATTCTCGGCATCACACCTCTCATCCTCAGATCCATGAGCTCATCTGCCAGCAGACCTCCACCGGCACCGCAGCAGTAGGTCTTGTCCTTAATTGTGTGCTCCGGCATGTCGTAGAAGTTGTTCATCACGTTCCTCAGCACGTATCTTGGCTCCTCAATAAGCCCCATACCCCTTGCTATATTGCACGGATCGTGGTAGGTGGCAATCCACTGGTCATTTCTGCTCTTGTCTACCTTTATCTTTTTGTGTTCAATCAGTGCGGCAACGAATTCGAGTATGTGAATCCATCCATGCTCTCCTGAGGCGTAGCTATCGAATCTGATACCTCTCAGGCCTTCAGCCAGCTCCCCGAGATCAGGGTTCTCCCAGAACCTCTTCCACTCCTCGTTCTTTGGTGGCTGGTTCATGGTGTTGATGAACTGGTGTTTGTCTCTCCACATGTGCCCGCACTCACCGCCTATTATGAAACTAACACCCAGTCTTTCCGCCTCCTTATACAGCTTCGAGTTGAGAAGCTGTGCGGCCTCGTAGCTGTGAAAGCTTCCAAAGTTACCTCCCTCGCCTGCGTAGGTTGACCACGTAATTGTCAGGCCGTACCTCTCCTCAAGCTCGTTGAAGAGAAGCAGATAACCGAGCATGACGTACCAGTGTGGGGTGGCGAAGTAATCCGCAGAAGGAGCAACAAAGAGCACATCTGCCCCCTTCTTGTTGATGTACGTGTGAAGGTCAAAGCCGGTGATGTCCTTGAGCTCCTCAAGTCCCTGCTGTATTGAACCATACATACCTCCCGGCAGCAGGCCGAGATGGTTGCCAGTTCTTGATGACGCCTCGATTGATATCGTCATAAATCTCTGATTCAGCCCGACCCTGCTCAGCATCCTCCTGAGCCACCATACGATTTCGGCGGTATCAATGCCGTAGGGGCAGAAAACACTGCATCTCCTGCAGAGTGAGCACTGGTAGGCATAGTAATACAGTTCCTTCAGAACGTCTTCAGTAAGCTCTCTGGCTCCTGCCAGCTCTCCGAATATTTTACCTGCGGGGGTGAAATAGCGGCGATACACGGATCTGATCAGTTCTGCCCTGCCTACAGGCATGTTCTTGGGGTCTCCAGTCCCGATGTAGTAGTGGCATTTGTCCGCACAGGCTCCACATCTCACGCAGATATCCATGAATACCTTAAAAGCTCTGTTCTTTTCCAGAGTATCTTTCATTGCATCCAGAAATATTTCTTTCCAGTTTTCAGGGAGCTTGAGATCATCAAGATCTCTTTCGACATCTCCAAAAGGCATTTTGAAAAACTCGGAATTGACCTGCTTTGGCAATGATAGATAGCTTACTCTGCCCTCTTCAAACTTCTTTACCGGTTTGAGCATTTCTCTCCAGCTGGGGAATCTCTGTCTGATTTCCAATCTTTCTGGTGCCTCTTCCATCATACCACCTCACAATTCCTCGGGAACTATCTTGAAATCTGCCTCTTCAATCTCCTCAAGCTGGTCTGCGTACATTTCGTGGTATGTATCCCAGTCGAGTTTCTTGGACTTGAACGTCATTCCTGCCACGGTTATCCCCTTTGAAAGCAGCGGAACATCAGCGGGATCCCATGGGTTGACGTGTCTTCTTGCTCTGTTGTCATTGGGCATGTTTCTTGTCGGGGTGAACAGCACACCTCCTGCGTGCATCAGTTTGCTGAACGGGAAGTAAGCAAGGAGGAAGCAAGCAAGGCCAAAGTGTATGTAAAATATCGGTTCGATGTTGTTTGCAACCTCAATCGCCTTCCCTATGTTGAAGATCATGAGGTTTGTCAGCAGCTCCTTAACCTCGTAAAGGTCTGCCTTGATAAAGTACCTCATTATGTTGCCGCTGATCGTTATTGCCAGAAGGAGTATTAGCACAAAGTGGTCACTTGGAAGGCTCAGTGTTCTTTCCCTGGACAGGAAAATCCTTCTGAGCCATAGCAGGAAAAGTGCCACTACTATTACCAGACCTGAGATGTACACTGAGGGAATGAATACACCTTTAAATGCTTCGATATTACTGAGTGTCTCCACGAAGCTCGGAACTGGCTCGAGGAAGAATCTGGAGTGCCTTATGAGGACAAGCAGGAGTGAGTAGTGGAACATGATTCCAAAAAGCCACAGCCATCTTGCATCTTTCTGAGAAGTTCTGTCCAGGTAGTATCGGGTATTCTTCAACAAACTTCTGAAAAAGAATATCTCAAGAAGCATTCTTCCAGCGGTTTCCCATTTTGTATAGGGGGAGTCGAATCTGTCATATATGGTCCTCTTTATGAACGGGAATGACTTCTGCTGACCTCCTGTTGTTGGAACCTTGAGGGGTACTGCACTGCTGGCCCAGTTGATGATTCTGTATATAACGCCGGCCACAAATATCGCAACCGCAATGTATGGCACTATTACTCCGAAAATAACTCCAATCATTCCTCGACCACCTCCTCCACTGCCCGTTCAGGAATCAGTGCGAATATCTTAACGCCTATCACGAAAATCAGATAGGCCATGGCAACCAGTCCTATTATCTGAAGCCACTCGATAGCGGTTGGAGTGTAGGAAACAACATATCCCTCCAGGGTGTGAAGTGATTCCAGCTTGTATCCCGGCAGATACTCCTCTGGATAGACCTGTCCGGGAATGATCAGGTAGAATCTCTCCGCAAACACCAGAGCAGCATGCAGAATTCCAGCTACTGAGATCCAGCGGAGGTCGTAGCCGGTCTTGGGACATAGTATTATCAGCACGGGTATGGCTATGCCGAGTATTACCAGCAGCCAGAAGCTCCAGAATATTGAATCAGCGGGATTCAGGAATACGAAGTGGACAGCACCTTTCAGTGCTGGAATGTAGCCCTTTTCAAGGCCCTCAACTGCCAGGAAGTAAGCGAGAATGAGCATAAGTCCTGCAAATATCAATGCAAGCCCCCTTATCAGCTTTGGATCAAGCTCCCTGTTGGTGAACTTGAAGGTGAAGTAGAAGTTTGCCAGCAATAGCCCCAGACCCGAGGTTATGGCGCAGACTATGAACATCGGTGCTGTCAGTGCCGAGTGATACAGATCCCTTGAGTATATGAAGCCGTAAATCGCTCCTGTACCGCTGTGGACGAGAACTGCCCAGAAAACTGCGAGTCCGGCCATGAATCTTGTAGCTCTTTCCATCTCCTCGAACTGAACCAGCAGGTAGATGGAACATATCACAAAGTAGCTCGAGTAGAGAAATGCGTTCCACGAGAATATTGATGTCGGATTGAGGTACCTTACAGCGTTCATGAAATGATAGAGCTTGCCGATATCAAGAGCGATGCTGAGTATTGCGGCAATGATCCACGCCGCAGCCATGTATGCAGCAATTCTGCTGAATACCTTGTACTTTTTAATGTTAAAAACACCAGCTAAGGCCGAGACTATCAGCGAACCGGCACTAAGTCCGATGAAGTACGGGATTCCGGCGTTCACTATCCCCCATGGAACTCGATTGCTTAACCCGTTGAGTCCACCGACCTCATGATCAAGGATGTAGGCGTAGAATCCTGCTGCGGTTATGGCGGCCAGAATAATGACAAGAGCAAAGTACGCCAGAGAGTCGCCCTCTATCTTTTTAAATTCGACAGCCATTTACTCACCTCCCAGTTTTAAATAGAATACATGCGGATCTGTTCCCAGGTTTGCTCTAAGCTGCACGGGCATATTGTCCTTCAATGTTTTCGAAAGCTCGCTGTCTGGATCCTTTATGTTTCCAAACGTCATGGCACCTTTACCGTACTTGTGGCAAGCCTCAACACAGGCAGGGATCGGATTTTCACCCTTCGCAACTGCCTCGTCAACTCTGTGGACGCAGAAAGTGCACTTCTCCACAACCCCCTCCGTTCTCATCGGTACGTTTGGATTTATCTCTTTCAACCCTTTTCTCGGATCAACAAAGTTGAAGCTTCTCGCACCGTAAGGACAGGCGATCATGCAGTAGCGACATCCTATGCAGCGATGCATGTCAATCTCCACGATCCCATCAGGCCTTTTAAAGCTCGCATGTGTCGGGCACACCTCTACACACGGCGGGTACTCGCAGTGATTGCACAGCAGCGGCATGTAAAATTCCCTTGGATTAATGCTGGGCTGGTCCAGTTTTAGCTTTGCAATCCTTATCCACTGAGGATCAATCCTCTTATCTTTGAACTCAGGGACATTGTTCTCCTTGTCACAGGCAACAACGCACGGTGGTTTTACCTCTGGATTACCAGTCTTCGCTATGAACTCCTCCATGCACTCTGTGCATTTGGAAACGTCTATGCTCATTGCCCATCTCCTCTTTGCACTGACTTCCTCGGCAGATTCTACGAACTGGGTCTTTGCGGATATCTGTGCAGGTAAAATTGCTCCGGCAGCAACTGCTCCAGTTAGTATCAGAAATTTACGTCTCGACATCATGTTTATTCCTCCGGGTTATTGTTTCAACTTGTAGATACCCCTTTAATTTCCCTTTGAGGAGTATATTGAGCTTATATTAACCTTTTGCTTTTTCCCTTTCTGTTCACCTCAACTGGAGCGGTTAACGTTAATCTACGTCCCGTTTCTAACTTAAAAATTATGATAAATATTGATCAGCCTGCCTGTTATGCCGTTTCAGTCTAACCCTATCCCACAATCCCATCAGCCCGCTGGGAAACAATACTATCACCGCTATCAAAATCAGCCCATACACGATCATATGCCCGTAAGTTATCGTAACTCTGAGCTGTTCTTCCATAACTCTGAGTATCGCTGCTCCGAGAACTGGGCCGAAAGTTGTACCCATTCCTCCAAAGACCGCCATTGCGAGAACTGCAAGTGCTATCCCGACGTTAAACGCTATCTCAGGATTTACGAATGCAATATAGTGGACGTAAAAAGCTCCCATCAAACCCGGAAATATTGATGAAATCGTGAAGATTAGCAATATCGTTTTTGTTACATTAATCCCAACTGTCCTTGCCACAATCTCATTGCTCGCCATGACCTTCATGGCATAATACAACCTCGACCTGTTCAGCAGTGCTGATGTTACCACAGTAACAATGGCAATTGTCAGAGCGAGAATGTAGGCGGCATACATATTCCCGCCAAATATGGGTTCATCGAGAGTTATTCCTCCCGCCCCTCCCGTGTAATCGCTGAGCTGTAGAATGGCTATGTGCATAAAGCCCGCAAAAGCCAAGGTTGCAATGGCGAAGTACATTCCTCTGAGCCTGAGTGTGGCCAAACCGAGGCAGAACGCTGCCATTCCCGAACTCAACCCACCTGCTATTATTCCGATTAGCGGATCAAAGCCTTTCATATACAGCAATACCGACACATACGCTCCAATTCCAAAGAATGCATGATGGGCAAAGGAAATCTGCCCGGTTCTCGCCAGAATGTCCCAGCTCAAAGCCAGAGAGGCGTATATGAATATAAGCACGAGAAGATCGAGGTAGTAGGTTGAGGTGAGGATGAATGGGAATACCAAAAGAAGGCCAACCAGTATTATTGACACTACAGCACTCCTCATATTACTTCCCCCGTTCTGAAAGACCTGTAGATTAAAACAAGCATGATTATGGCGAAGAAGACGGCATCAGCCCATCCCGGACCGAAATACCCTTTGACAAATGATTCACTCAGACCCAGCAGTAGAGATGCCCATATCACCCCATACAGGTTGCCCAAGCCTGCCACAACGATTATGCAGAACGCCTTCAGAGTTAAGATGTCACCAACATAGGGAGTTATGTACCCGACCAAAAGCCAGAAAACTCCTGCAAAAGATCCGAGAGCTATTGACACTCCGAACGTGACGAGATAAACTCTGTTTACATCTATCCCCACCAATGCGGCCCCTTTCGGATTTTGACTGACAGCCCTTATCGATTTACCCATGCTCGTCTTTGTCAGAAAGAGATGAAGGAAGAGGCAGACAGAGAAGGCGACGAGCAGAATTGCGGCAGACAACGAGCCGATCTGAGCGATGCCGAGGGAGAGGGATATTGCCTGATAACCAGTTGAGACGAACCTGACGTTTGATGACCAGAAAAGCTCCATCAAGCTTGAGAGAACGACGGCAATGCCGAAAGTCAGGATTAGCTGGTTGATGTGTGGTGCATCGAGCACGTGCTTCACAACTCCCCGATATACCAAAGCACCGAGAACGAATCCGGTTGGAACCGTCACGAGTAAAGATGCCAGTGGATCCAGCCCGTAGATTCTCCAGAACCAGTAGGTCAGGTAAGTTGTAAAAATAAGTAGGTTACCGTGAGAGATGTTGAGTATCCCGAGAACGCCAACACTCAGGGCTAAGCCAAGAGCGACCATGATGTAGATTCCCGAATTGACAAGACCGTTAACCAGTATTTGAGCAAAGAATTCCACGCGATCACCTTCTGGTTTTTTCAAGAAGCCAGTACACGTTCTCTGCGAAATGTTTGACGATCATTATACCCTCCTCATCGTTGGCAGCATCTCTCGCTCCCTTAGCTCCCGCAACCATCACATTCCAGTAAATCGACCCCGGCACTATGAAATCGTTTATAAAGAACCACGAAAGCAGTTGGGTGAAGGCTGTGTTATGTCCCGCCCTTCTTGCCACAGTTATTGGACCACCAATCTTTCTCGAAAAAGTCCCTTTCCGGAAGGTTGAGAACCCCGCTCTTACAAGCAGAGACCAGAGTGTCGGATGAGCATAGCCGTAATGCACCGGAGAAGCGGCGATTATAGCGTCAGCCTCGACCATCTTGCCAAAGACTTCCTTGAAATCATCCCCACTCTGAACGCACTCTCCCCTATCCCAGCACTTGTAGCAAGCCCTGCACGGATTTATTTTTTTGTTCCGCAACAGTACCATCTCCACTTCGCACCCCTTCTCTTCGAGATGGTCAAGAGCAACCTTAACAAAGTATTCCGTGTTGGAATCACTTCTCGGACTTCCGACCAATCCCAAAACCTTCATGAATTCACCCCGCAGGAGCGAACACCTGAATCCGATTTAAAAGTCCGTCTGCAACATATAAATAACCTGACGAGTTTATTCCGATCCCCATCGGGCTGAAGAAGTTACCGGGTGTGGCACTGAACCTGCCAAACTCGCAGATGAAATCGCCGTTGTTCGTGAACTTCTGGATGCGGTTGTTTGCGGCATCGGTTACGATTATACTACCGGCACCATCAACCTCGACTCCGAAAGGTAGGTCGAACTTACCGGGAGACGATCCAAGCTCACCAAATTTGTTTAGAGCCGAGCCCTGAGCTGACAGCTTTACGATCCTGCAGTTCCCCATATCTGAAACGTAAATATTACCCCAGCTATCTTTTGCGATACCAACGGGTGATGAAAAATATAACTTACCATCTTCAGGAATTACACCCCACGTATCCACGTGAACGTAACTGCTTGCAAAAGCTTTGGCTGCAGGCATTTTACCAAAAAGCCAGAAGCTGATGACGGTTAAAGAGGTTTTCAGCAGATCTCTCCTCAATACACGCACATTGTCACCCCCATTTTATGGCCGTAGCTCCCCAGCTGAAACCCGTTCCAGCTCCAACAGCGACTACCAAGCTACCATTTTTGACTTTACCCTGCTTCACACCCAGATCCAGTGATAGAACCCAGTCTGTTGATTGAAGATGGCCATACTCGTCCAGACTTGAGGAGTGCTGCATTTCGTTGAGGCCAAGCTCGCTGAGAATCTGTCTCCTGAATGAGGGTATTAGATGTAGCAAAGCCACGTAGTCTATGTCCTCATCCGTATATCCGCTTTTCCTTACAGACTCTCTGATTACTCTAACAAAATTTGCTTTGGAAAGGTCTCTGAAATCCCTGTAACCTTTTCTCGGCTTGCTCATCTTCTCCCTGTGGCTGCTTGCAACACCGATGTACCGCATCTTTTCTTTTGGCAGCTCACTCAAAATGCCCTTCGATCCCGAATTGTTGTAAACGTGGTTGTAGTAACCGTCTGTGACGAAAAAGCCTGAAAGGACTCTGTTTTTCCTGTATCCCTTTTTCAGCCACACAGCACTCGCCCCATCTGCAAAATCCCACATAAAGCTGGTATCCCTATCTCTGTAATCAATCAGATAGGATTCCTTCGTACCGGAAACTACCAGTGCATTTTCCCATTCATCGTCACTCAAAAGAAGAGTTTTCACCTGATATAGGGCTAAAGGGCCGGCAAAACAGAGGGCATGGAGATCATAACACCAAGCGTTCTCAGCTCCTATTCTGTGCTGTATCTCCGGAGCTACCGGCCATACATAGTAGTCCGTGAACTGACTTCCATTGTAAACGATTATGTCGATATCGAGCGGATCGAGCGAGGTTTTATCGATGAGCATCTTAGCAGCTTTAACACACATATCCGAAACATGCTCATCGGGGGCAGAGATGCACTTTCTTATTATTCCGAACTTTTCTTTCAACACTTTTGCATCGATTCCGTGGATAATTGTTTCCTTCGCAATATCCTCTGCCGTAACGAAATTATCCGGAATGTATATCGCCCAATCAACTATGCCTACTGACAAAAACTTACACCTCCTCGTAGAGTTCCTTTACTCTTCTCTTGTCTATCTTACCGGTTTCAGCCTTAGGTAGTTCATCAACTATCACGACCTTTCTTGGCTTTTTGAACGAACCCAGTATTTTTGCAACGTGCTCCTGTATCTCCTCTGGTGTCAGTGATTCACCCCTCTTAGGAACCACTATGGCCTTCGGCGTTTGCCCCCATACCTCATGTTTACCCCTCACAACAACAACATCGGCAACCTTGGGGTGGGAATAGATCGCCTTTTCGATTTCGGCAGGGTATATGTTCTCCCCACCGCTTATTATCATGTCATCCACCCTTCCCATTACGTAGATGTACCCCTCCTCATCTATCATCCCGATATCTCCCGTGAAAATCCACCCATCCTTGAACTTCTTTTTCTCGTCTTCCGGCCTGTTCCAGTACCCAACAGCTCCTGTTGGCTCCTGTCTCACAACGATCTCTCCAATCTTCCCTCTCTCAACCTCATTGCCGCTCTCATCCACAATTTTAACCTCAACAAACGGTGGTGGTAATCCAACACACTCGCTGCCCTTCTCAAGAATTGGATGGTCTGCTCCAACTGCAGGACCGCAAACACCCGTCGCACCGGTCTCTGTAAGCCCGTAACCGCCCAAGTACTTTATACCCAGCCTGATGAACGCTTCCCTCAACTCTCTGGGTTGAGGTTCTCCCCCTCCGCAAACCGCTCTCAGTGATTGAACATAGTTTTCCCATCCCTCAACCTGAATCATCATTTTGAACTGCGTGGCTATGCCAAAGAGAAACGTTACACCGTATTTTTTGATGATCTCAAGCGACTCCTTCGCCTCCCACCTATCTTTCAGCACAGTCGTGCCCTGAAACATCAGTGTGGAAAGCTGAAAACAGGTTATGCCTCCGGCATGAAACATTGGTGGAGCGCCATAATAAACGTCATCTGGAGTTAGTTCGGCTGCCATGTGATTTGCCAAAGATGCAAAGAATATGCTCCGGTGTGTATGCTTTACACCTTTCGGTCTGCCGGTTGTACCTGCTGTAAAAAGTATCATGCTCAAATCATCGGGTTCTGTTGAAATTTCCGGTTCCTCATCCGAACTGGCTTTTATCAATTCGTAAAAGCTTTCAGCTTCGAGCTTAACCTTCTCCGACACTTCGATGAGCTGAATGCTCTTTGGCCTGATCCTCTCAATCTTGTCGCTGAAAGCTGCGTCGTATATCAGAACTTTTGGCCGAGCATCGTTAATGAGAAATTCAATTTCACTGTCGGAAAGTCTGAAGTTCGCTGGTGTGTACACAGCATCTATTTTCAGACATGCGAGGATTGTTTCAAGGGTCTCTATCCCATTCTGCATCAGGACAAATACTCTATCTCCTTTCTCCACATAGTCTAACAGGGCGTTTGCCAGCTTGTTAGTTTCTAAATTCAGCTCTTTGTAAGTAAACGATCTCTCCTTTCCGGCATCTATCACGGCTGTTTTATCCGGCACAACTTCAGCATTTCTGGCAATCACCTTGGAGACATTATACACTGAACCGTTTGCAGGATACGCACTTCTCAATTTCACATCCACCACCAATTCTGGAAAATTTATGATGACATTATAAAACGTAAAGTTAACAGGTTAACGTTAAGAAAATCAATTAAAAACAATCGTGGGCATTGCATCATGCGAGGCAAATGTTACATCTGCAACAAAACGTTCAGCAAGGCTGGAATGGTGAAACATATGAAAACGCACCTGAAGAATAATGGAGATACAAGGCTTTTCCACGTCGTGGTTGATGGATTGTATCAGCCAGAGTACTGGCTTCACATCGAAATTCCCGCAGATGCCAAGTTTAAAGACCTTGATAAGTTCTTAAGAGAGATATGGCTTGAATGCTGCGGGCATTTGAGTGCTTTCGAAATTGACGGTGTCAACTATCATTCCAAGTACTTTGATTTTGATCTGGACCCATCAGCGAGAGATACGGATATACCGCTGAGCAGAGTTCTAAGCGTGGGAATGGAGTTCTACCACATCTACGACTTTGGTTCTTCAACGGAGCTGAGGCTCAGGATTGTAGGAGAGAGAATGGGCAAAACTGAGGAGAAAGTCAGGATTCCTGCAAGGAACGAACCGCCCGACATAAGATGCAGTTGTGGTAAAAAGGCGAGATGGATCTGCATGCAGTGTTTTGTTGATAATCTGGGGGAGAACTGCTATTTCTGCGATGGATGTGCAAAAGAGCACGAATGCGGCGAAGATATGCTTTTACCGGTGGTTAACTCACCAAGATGCGGTGTTTGTGGGTATGAAGGTGGTAAATACGATTGAAAGGGTAAAATGATAAAGTTTGGCTTTACGAGCTGAAGAAAGAACTTGTGACAAGGAAATATAGCAGGAGAACGGTAAAGTTCTACCTGCATTACAATGAAGAATTTTTGAAGTTCTACAATAAAAGCCCATACCAGGTATCAAATGAAGATGTGAGGGATTACCTGTATTATCTGGCAGAGAAGAAGAACTGTTCGGCTTCAACTCTGAACATAGCAATAAATGCACTGAAGTTTTACTACGGCGAGGTGCTGAAGCGGAGATTTGCTTACAGCATCAGAAGGCCAAAGAAGGACAAAAGATTGCCTGTTGTTTTAGGTCAGGAGGAGGTTTCGATGATTTTGTCATCGATTACCAACATCAAGCAGAGGCTGATTTTAATGTTCATGTATTCCGCTGGGTTGAGAGTTGGAGAGGTTGTAAGGCTCAGGATTGAAGATGTTGATGTGAAGAGAAAATTGATCAGGGTAAGGGGTGGAAAGGGAAGAAAAGATCGCTATACAATTCTTTCCGAAGTTGCGATGGAAACTTTCAAGAATATATTGAAAGATGCAGGCCGGAAAAATGGCTTTTTCCGGGGCAGAGAAGAGATAAAAACATATCAACCAGAACGGTTCAGGCAATCTTTGAAAAAGCAAAGGATAGGGCTGGAATAAAGAAGGACGCTACCGTTCACTCTTTATGACATTCATTCGCCACCCATCTGCTCGAAAGTGGATTTGAGATGCATTCAGGAGTTGCTTGGACACAAAAGCTCAAAAACGACAGAGATTTATACTCATGTAGCAATGAAAGATTTGAGGAGGATAAGAAGTCCACTGGATATGCTGGGAGGTGATAGAGGGAATGGTTGAAAAGTTCGTATATCCTGCCGAAAAGGAGATAGTATGAAATTCACATATCTTCCCAAATTAGACCAAAAAGCGAAGTTCGTATATACTAAGTTCAACGAAATGCTCGCTCCGGCGCCTAGATAGAATGATTTAAAAACATGAAAATAACTCATTAATTGAGGAAACTAACCATGATGAAAAAGGCTGTGGTTTGGGATCCGGTAATGAGATCTTCAGCAAGAAAATATGACCCTTGTATACAGATAGAAAAAGGTAGGTGTAAAATAAAGTGCGAAGATTGTAAAATAACCCTTATTGCAGATAGATTTCTAGGTGAAGAATTTCAGAGAGAAATTTTAGGAAAACTTGGTAAAAGCAAAGGAAGATACCCATATGTGATAATCGTTGATACTCTTGGCTGTAATTTAAGGTGCTGGTTCTGCTATGCGTACAAATTTTTTGATAAAAGATCTGCGGAAGAAAACGATTGTGAAATTTCTTATGTCTCGCCTACAAGACTTGCCGAACAATTTGCTTGTAAAATTAGAAAATTATCAAAATTTGAAGAACTACTTAAGATTGCAGAGGAAAAAGAAAAGAAGGATGGTGGATGTAAAGGAGCTGTTAAGCACCTAAAAATGAAGCTTCCTTTGATGAGGGTTAGAATATCTGGGGGTGAACCAATTTTTTCTAATAAAGAAACTCTTTTAGACCCAATCGATCAAAATAACTTGATAATTTCGACGATAAAATTCTGGTTACAATTTTTTGAAGAATTAGATAAACATATTGGAGAAATCAAGAAGGAAGGAAAATTAAACATTATAGAGAAAAATAAAATAAAAAATAAAGAATGGAAAGGTGATCTCCCATTTCCAACATGTATTGCAGAAAGACCTGGAAGATTAAATGTAAGATTCGATACAAATGGTATTTTGTTTGGGAATTGGAAAGTTGCAGAAGCTTTTATAGGAGGTTTATTCGATCTTTTCAAACAAAACAAGTTGAATAATTTGTTTATACAAATTGATTATTCTTTTAAAGGAGCTACTCCTGTTGAATACTGGTGGTCACAACGAAAAAAGCTACCGGTTGATTCTTCAAAAATAAATTTTGATTACAAACTTGATGAACATCCTCAATGGAATGGGTATAAAAATATTATCGAAGTAATCAATAAATATTGTAAACAAGATAAAAGTTTCTCGGATTGTGTTGGAATTACGGTTGAAAAGGGAATTGATCATCATATCCCATATAAAACATACCTGTATTGCAGAGAAGCACTTAACTGGAGTAAATTTTCCGAGAAAACAGGAATAAAATTTTCTGTTGTAAACAATCCAATTGAAATGTTTAACTGGAGGAATTGGAGGCCGAAAACATGTTTTATAGAGAATGGTGCAAACATAAAGATAATTGATAAGAATGGTGACGAATTTGATCTAAGTAAGAATCCAGACATTGACGAATTTGATAGTTTTAGAAGAAAACATTATCCCGACTGTTATTTCTTAATTTACCCAATAGATGAGAAAATAACATTGAAGAAGAAACAAAAAGGAATTCGAAAAAGACTGCCACCCTCACAAACGAAACTAGTGGAAATAATACCTACAGGATGGGTATTCTCGGGGTCGCCAGTAAATTGGAAAGTTGCGTTGAAGGAAATGAAGTGGGGACTAAAGAAAAAACATGAAAAGATTTGGAAAAGAATAAGATCGGGTGACTACGTATTGTTTTATGTTACAAGACCCTACAGTAGAATTATAGGGTTTGCACGTGTGAAAAAAATAGTAGAAGAAGACCTCCCTCTCTGGCCAGACGAAATAAAAGAACACGAGGTAAAGTATCCCCTCAGAATTATCTTTGAAAAAGTTAAAATTATAGAAGATTGGAACAAAGGATTAAAACCTAGTAAACTAAATGTACGACATGGAATAAACCCAATATACGAAAGACAAGAATTAGAAACAATCATTCAAAATTTAAGCAAACTATAATCTTGGCGCCTCCGCTCGCACTCAAATCCCTTCGGGATTTGCCCTATCGGGTCGTTGAACAGCGGATAAACGACTCGCTTACGCTCGTCCAAATGCCTTGTAGCACTTCGTTTATCCCCAAAACGTTAGGCGAAATTTCTTATAATTGTAGTCAGTAGAAGGAGGCGTTGACAATGGAAATGAAAGTGAAGGATGTAACAGTCGGAGAGTTGAAGTCCTTGATATCAGATGCAGTCAAAGAAAGTCTTGAAGATTTAATCGAGGATATGGTGGCACTTTCAAGCGATGAATACCTACGCTCAATTGAAGAGGCGAGAACTGATTATAAAGAGGGCAGAATAAAATATCTTGAGGAAATCTCTGATGTATAAAGTAGTATTTACCCAAAGGGCGTTGAAAGATTGGAAAAACCTTGATAAAGAGGCTCAAGATAGAATCGCTACGAAACTAAAGGAATATGCTAAGGAACCTTTTAAGTATGCCAGAAAATTGATACATCCCAAGATAGGAACATACAGATTCAGAATAGGTGATTATAGAGTCATATTTGATATTGATTTGGACACAGAAAGAGCATTTACAAATGACGAAACTTCGCCTAACAGGAGCATATCCGACTTCACTTTGCTTAACCAAATTCCTCGCTTCACTCGGAACTTCGGATACTTCCAAACGTTAGCAAAAATTCCGCACGCTGCCTTGAAAATATTTAAAACTGAGAGTAAAATAAAGTAATTAGGCGGCAAAAATGATCTCTTGACGAAATAAAGAAAACACGAAAAAGAAATGGGCACCTACGGCTCTTATTTAAGAGGGGAGGCAAAAAAGGGAGTGATGTTGATATGTCTATGAAAAGGAAGATCGGTGATTACATAGAAGCTATGGTAATGCAATGGAATTTTTGGTATCCTTAACAAAGTCATCCGGATTCCATGTCTTTTGTAAAATTGTAGTTGGAAAAGAATATCCGACATTCCTTGGCGAAGTATAGCTGGAATGAGAGATAAGGTTATACATGCCTATAAGAGTTTGGGAGGTTGTAAAAAGAGATATGCCAAAGCTTAAGCCTACATTTGAACAGGAGTTAAAAGAATGAATTCAGCACCGACAGCGAACATTCTGCGGGTTTTGCACCTGCTCTTTGGGTTACCCAACAATCCTTGTTTAAATGCAAAAACGTTAACTGGTTAACTTAACATTTTATAACTGAAAATTCTAACAATTTTCTCCATGAGAGGAGTTGTGAAAACGATCAGAAGTGCTGCTGTGATTGTCTTATTAGTGGCGCTGCTTTTGGCCGGCTGTGCCCAGCAAGCTGTTCAGCAACCGTCCGAATCCGAAAAGACCCCTACAACAGAAACGAAAGAACCCATTAAAATTGGTGCAGCAATTCCACTAACAGGCCCGGGTTCTCTCACGGGTTTAGAGTTGCAAAGAGGTATGAAACTTGCTGAAAAGGAGATAAATTCTGCAGGAGGAGTTCTGGGAAGACCTATTAAAATAATATTCGAAGACACTAAGACGAACCCTGACGCTGCAAAATCGGCAGTGAAAAGACTCGCCGAAATAGAGAATGTCGATGTTTTGACAGGAATAATGTCCAGCTCGGTGTTTGCAGGAGTTATACCGGATCTAAAAAGGTATCAAAAGGTGACGCTCATCGTTGGTGCCGCATACTCTCCTTTCGAGGAAAAATTCAAAGATGATGACTGGTTCTTCCACGTACATCCGTACGATTACCACAACGTAAAGTTCTACGCAAAGTTCCTGAAGGATATTGGAGTAAAAAGCATAGTTCTGTTCTACGAAAGTGGAGCATTTGGAACCGGTTCCAAGAAACAGATAGAGGAGACTTTCCCCGATTACGGAATACAGGTTCTCGACTCGCTTGAATTTACAAGCGGTTCGGGAGATTTCAGGTCTCTGATAACCAGAGCAAAGCAGCTCAACCCTGATGCTTTGCTATGGGTCGGTTACGAGGTTGACGCTTTGCCAATTGTTCTGCAATGTAAAGAACTCGACTTCAATCCGAAAATTATAGCCGGCAGCCCACCGAGCTGGTCAAAGGAGTTCATGCAATCTAAGGAGTCCGAGTACGTCATCGGCATATCCTACTGGAACGAATACCTACCAACGGAAGAAAGCAAGAAATTCGTAGAGAAGTACAAGGAAGAGTACGGTGTTGCCCCACTCAACTATTTCGCAGTTATCGGCTATTCCACGATAATGGCTGTGGCTAAGGGAATAGAGAAGGCGGGAAGTGTGGAGAAAGATAAGTTGATAAAGGGTCTCGAACAGGTTGAGCTTAACACACCGATGGGCACACTGAGGTTCGCCCCAAGTAAGTACATAAAGCACCAAGGATTCACGGATGGGAACGGTGTCGGATTCCAGTGGAGGGAGAGTAAGCAAATCCCCGTATATCCGCCTGAAATAGCTGTGGAAAATGTAGTGTATCCGGTTCCAAAATGGTCAGAAAGGTAATTAATTTTAAATTTTTTAGATTTTTATCAAGGTGATCACGTGGCAATAATCGAAGGTATAAACCTGACTAAGAGATTTGGAGGACTGGTGGCAGTAAATGAGCTGAGCTTCGAGCTGAATGATCGAGAGATTCTGTCAATCATCGGACCGAATGGAGCTGGAAAAACGACTTTACTGAACCTGATATCGGGAGTTTACTATCCCGATAGTGGAAAATTGATGTATAAAGGCAGAGACATAACCAAATTGGGGCCGGATGCAAGATGTAAAATGGGCATAGGTAGAACCTTTCAAATTCTCTCCCCTTTACCAGACCTGAGTGTTCTAGAAAATGTCATGGTCGGTTGTCTTTTCGGTAGAGGGGGCAAAATATCAATTTCCGAGGCCAGAAAAGAGGCAACAAAGGTTCTTGAGTTCGTCGAGCTATCGGAAAAAGCAGATTACGGAATTGAATCACTGACCACTCTGGAGCTGAAAAAACTTGAATTGGCACGAGCTCTGGCAACAGAACCCGAAATTTTGCTTTTAGACGAGATAATGACCGGCCTCGCCGCACATGAACTCGACGAGTTTCTACCTCTGGTCGGAAGGATAAGGGAGGAAGGGATATCTATCATTCTGATAGAGCACGTTATGAAGGTTGTAAAGAAGGTATCCGACAGGGTTATCGTCATGGATCAGGGCAGAAAGATCGCAGAAGGGGTGTACGAAGATGTTGCAAAAAATCCGGAAGTTGTAAAGGCCTATCTGGGTGAGGCGTATGAAAGTCTTGCTTGAAGTAGAGGGTTTGAATGTTTATTACGGTAAGCTGCAGGTACTGAGAGATGTGTCACTTAGCGTTGGTGAAAAGGAGACCGTTGCTCTGGTTGGATCTAACGGTGCCGGAAAGACAACTTTGCTCAATGCGATTGCGGGCTTTATAAAAGCTGAAAGTGGCAGAATAGTCTTTGATGGAACGGAGATGACGAACTTGCCGCCCCATCTGATAAGCAGAATGGGAATCTCTTTAGTCCCTCAGGAAAGAGAATTGTTTCCAGAGATGACGGTTCTGGAAAATATCGAACTGGGTGCAGCACACATACCCTCAGCGAGGGATAAGATGGAGGAAAATCTCGAGTTTGTGTTCGAGCTATTTCCCAAACTCAAAGAGAGGATAAACCAGAAGGCAAGAAGTTTGAGCGGTGGGGAGCAGAGAATGTTAGCGATTGCAAGAGCGTTAATGTCAAATCCAAAGCTCCTAATGCTTGACGAGCCATCTCTGGGATTGCAGCCCTCCCTGGTGCTTGAACTATTCTCGGTTCTGGAAACCCTCAACGATAGGGGCTTGGCTGTGCTGATAGTTGAGCAGTACGTGCACAACTGCTTCAGAATTGCCAAAAGAGGATACGTGCTCGAAAACGGGGAGATAGCCATTCAGGGATACTGCACTGATCTTATCGAAAAACCCGAAATCAGAAAAGCTTATTTGGGTGTTTGAATTCTACACATGATAATGGAGCTTAAAGAAAATTATTTTTATTCCGATGGCTGGAGAATTAGATACGTCGATGTTGGAAACGGTGAGCCCGTAGTACTGATTCACGGACTTGGCGAGTGTATCGAAAGCTGGAAATTTCAAATCCCTGAATTATCGAAGTATTTCAGAGTTGTAGCTCTCGATCTGAGAGGTTTTGGAAAGTCGGAAATTCCAGATGGGATAGGCGGTATTGATGATTTCGTAATGGATGTGAAAAATCTGATAGACCATTTAGATCTCAAAAAAGCCAATCTAATAGGATTCTCAATGGGCGGAGTTATATGCTTAGCCCTTTACGAAAAATATCCTGAATACGTAAAATCAATGGTTCTTGCAGATACAATCTCCCATCTCCCACCAACTCTGCTTAAAAAAACACTGGAAACAAGGCTGAAAATTTTAAACGAGTCCGGGATGGAAAAAATATCGGAGTACATTGCGGATATTTCGTTCCACTCTAACAACCCGGAGCTTGTAGAGTTTTTCAAAGATATGATAAGGAAGAACGACAGAGAGTACTACACGAAGGTCACGGTGGCATTCTTGAATTCCGATTACAGACATGTTCTGCCGAAAATAGATGTCCCGACACTGGTTTTGGTTGGAGAATACGACGTTACCACTCCTCCCAGACTGACCGAATACCTCGTAAACAAAATACCGAAGTCAACGCTGCGAATAATCGACAATTCAGCACATCTAACAAAAATGGAGAACCCGGAGGAATTCAACAGATACGTAATTGATTTCTTGCAGAACTTAAAGGTGGTGACCTCAGTCAAATAAGTCTTCTTTCAACTTTGTCGAGATCAATTTCTCTATCACAGGCATTATTCTTCTCTCCGCTCTCCTTATGTTCTTCGACACTCCAGCTCTCGAAATTCTGTAGATCTCAGAAAGGTCTTTAATACTCGCTTTCCTTGGATCGTCGTAGAATCCGAGCTTTATTGCTCCTCTCAGCGTTAATTTTTCTGTGAGTGTCATATTCTCTACTGAATTCAGCAACTCAACCAGAACCGGGAGGTTTTCTATGACCTTTGAAAACTCCTCCAGAGTCAGCCTGTGATGTTTTCTGATCTTAAAGTCATTTGTCTTTTCGAGTTCGTAAAGGGCATTGTCCCTTTCGGACTTCTTATCAAAACCAACTCTCCATACCTCTCTTCCGTTTTTGACTGTGAATGGCCCCACGATGTAGCCGTGGTTTCTTTTAATTATATCCATAGCGTTGGTGTGTTCTACTGTCGTTGTAAGAAGGGCCAGACTGCCTTCGCGGGAAAGGAGTTCGATATTCAGTATTTTAGGTTTAGTTCCGAGGGACTCAAGACAATTCTGAAGCTCTTCCGGGTCTGGGGCAGACATGTAAAACCTCGTTGATAAGGCTCTCTCGTTTTGGAAGTCAAAGTACGTTAGCAGATAGCTGACATCGAAGTCTTCTGAGGTATCTATGAACGGGCAGTCGGACTGTCTCATGTCGAGTGCCAAAATATACATGATTAAATTTTGATTATGTTTTTAAAAAAATTATGGTTAAGTGCCATGATAATGATGGTAATTATAAGATTTTACCTTATCTATAGGAAAAAAATTTAAATACATTGCGTGCGTAGTAATAGTAAGGGGAGGGGGTTATGATGGAGGCAAAACCGGTAATTGATCTGAGAGACATTCTGTTTCTGTCTGCCGGAGCTCTGGTTCTACTAATATTACAGTTGCATTTCGGATAAAAAAGTAAAAAATTAACCTTTAAGCTCTTTTAACTTATCAATAAGCTCAGGAACAACATCGAAAAGGTCAGCCACAACACCGTAGTGTGCCACACCGAATATAGGCGCCTCTGGGTCTTTGTTTATCGCAATTATGAGCTCGCTGTCCTTCATTCCCATAACATGCTGGAAAGCTCCGCTGATGCCGAGAGCGAGGTAGAGCTTTGGCTTAACGACCTTACCCGATATACCAACCTGTCTGTCCTTTGGCAACCATCCGTTGTCTATTACCGGCCTGCTTCCTGCAACAACACCACCAAGCAACTCTGCTAGCTCCTCAGCCAGCTCGATGTTTGATGCGTCTTCAATCCCCCTTCCGACCGAAACGATGATGTCTGCCTGGGTGATGTCAACCTCTCCGACTTCAGGCTCAATGTAGCTGATGAATTTCCTCTTTGATTCCCTGGACGGCTTAATTCCTGCATCTACGATCTCTCCTCCAACTTCCGATCCTTCCTTGAAAATGCCCTGTCTGATTGTCAGAACACATGGTGTCGATTTCAGTTTCAGGTCTACCATCAGCTTCCCCTGCATGAGATATCTGGAGACTTTCACGCCATCGCTGGTATCAACTGCAACAACATCGGTAGCAAGGGGAGCGTTCAGCTTTGCAGCAAGGTAGGGGGCAAACTCACTTCCCTGAGATGTGTTACCCACCAGAATCAGATCGGGGTTTTCCTTCTCAACAAGCTGCAGCAGCACATCGACGTAAAGGTCAGGGGTGTAGTTCTCGAGAGCATCATCCTCGACCTTCCACACTCTGTCGGCATATTTGACAAGCTCCTCTGCATACTTTCCAACGTCCTTCCCGATAACCACTGCCTCTGCTGTTCCGTCCCCCTTTATCTGGTTCGCCAGATTTAGGATTTCTATGCTCAGCGGGTTGAGCTCGTCAAACCTGTATTCAGCAATGCAGAACACCTTCATTATATCAACCCCCTCTCTTTGAATATTGCTATAAGCTTCTCAGCTATCTCTGAAGCATCCCCCTCAATCATTTCGGCCTTCTTGACAGGCGGGAGATACATTTTCTCGATCTCAAGCGTTGAGATCGTTGGAGAAACGTTGACTTCCTTCATCTCTTTGGATTTTGCTCTTTTTATACCCATGATTGACACGTATCTCGGCTCGTTGATACCACTCTGTATCGTCAGAACACATGGGGTTGGCAGCTCTACCTCCTCGAGATATCCTCCCTCAAGCTCCCTCTTTGCGATAACCTTTCCGTCCTCCACCTTCATCTCAGCAACTGCTGTGGCAACAGGCAGATCGAGCATTGCTGCCAGCAAAACGCCAACCTGAGCATTGTTCAGGTCCTGGCTCATCAGACCTGCCATTATAATATCAAACTCCTCATCCTTGAGCGCCTCTTTTATAACCTCCGCAGTCTGATATGCGTCAAAGCTCGTATCTACCGGTATTTTTATTGCCCTGTCCGCACCCATTGCGAGGCATTTTCTGAGGGTATCATCGCAGCTTGTACCCACACCCACGACAACAACTTCACCATCTCTTTCCTCTTTGATTCTGATGGCCTCTTCAACGGCATACCTGTCCCAGTCGTTTATATCGTAGACTAGACCACTCTGGCTAACGCTTTTTCCGTCACTCGCCACACTTATCTCTGACTCCGGATCGGGAGCATGTTTCGCAAGCACGATTATTTTCATTTAACCACCTCCTCTCACCATGATCTTGACCTGAATAAAAAATTTCCCATTTTTAAAAATTTGAAGAAGAAATTTTTACTTTCCTTTGAATTCCGGCTTTCTCCTCTGGAAGAAGGCTGAAACTCCTTCCATCACATCCTGAGTTGAGGTTGCAACGGCAAAGAATCCCGCCTCGATTGCCTGTCCAAGTTCTGCTGGAAGTTCGTAGCCGAAGTTAATCGCGTATTTCGCCGCCCTCAGACTTACTGGCGGTCCAGCAGCGAGCTCCTTGGCCAGAGCCATCACTTCTTCCTCGAACTTATCCGGATCCACGGCTTTGTTGACCAGACCGATTCTTTCCGCTTCATCGGCATCAACCCTTCTGCCGAGCATTATCATTTCCTTGGCTTTAGTAAGGCCAACGAGCTTCGGCAATCTCTGAGTTCCACCCCAGCCCGGTATAAGTGCAAGAGTAATCTCTGTCAGACCAATCTTGCCGCCCCTCTTCATTATTCTGAAGTCGCATGCCAGAGCGAGTTCACAACCTCCTCCAAAGGCATATCCATTTATGGCAGCAATAACAGGCTTGGGGAACCTCTCAATCTGTGTGAACACCCACTGCCCCTTCGCAGCGATCATCATTGCGTTGGCTGGAGCCAGTGCAGACGGATCCTGCATTGCAGTCTGAAGGTCGAATCCGGCCGAGAATGCCTTGTCTCCCGCTCCCGTGATAACAACAACTCTCACCTCATCGTCCTTCTCAAGCAGTCTCAATGCTTCGAAGATTTCATCCAGCGTTTCGAGAGACAGGGCATTGAGCCTCTGCGGGCGGTTTATTATGAGTTTTGCAATTTTGTTCTCGACATCCTTCTCGATTTCGATGTTCTTGAAGGTTACCTCTCCTCCCTTGTAGTTATAAAAGCCCTCGCCACTCTTTACTCCGAGCTTACCATCGCTGACCATTTTCTTCAGGTACTCGGATGGCTTCAGAATTTCGAATCCCTTCTCCTTGTAGAGTTCCTCTTCCTTCGCCAGTATCACGTCAAGGCCGATCTCATCTCCAAGCTCACACGGCCCCTTTGGCATGTTTGTTCCAAGTTTCATTGCTGTGTCAATGTCCTTTGGCTCTGCAACGCCCATCGCAATTAAATCTGCTGCAATGTTTACCATGGGTGCTATCAGTCTGACAGCATCGTACTTTCCGGCAAGTTCCTGCGGGATCTTTGGCCTGCCCGCGCTCCAGTCGTAGAATCCTTTTCCAGACTTCATTCCAAGCTCCTTTGCCTCAAATTTCTCAGCGAGAAGCTTTGATGGCGGGACTATATCCCACTGCTGCCCTGCATGGTATAGGATGTCCAAACCAACGAAGTCTGAAAGCTCAATCGGTCCCATCGGGAAGCTGTACTTGTACATCATTGTTGCATCAATCTCCTCCTTGGTTGCCACTCCCTTCTCGACGTCGTCAATTGCCAGGACGAGGTATGGCACGAGTATTCTGTTAACAATGAACCCTGCAACGTCCTTCTTAACAACAACCGGTACCTTTCCAATGCTTTTTACGAACTCGACACCGAACTTTATCGTCTCGTCACTGGTATTCTCACCCTTGATAACCTCGACAAGGGCCATCACGGGTGGCGGGTTGAAGAAGTGAAGACCGAGGAACTTCTCGGGTCTGTCGGTGGAGTTTCCAAGTTCTGTGATGCTCAAACCAGACGTGTTGCTGGCAAACACGCATTCAGGCTTGGCATACTTTTGAACTTCTGCAAAGACCTGCTTTTTAAGATCCATTATTTCTGGGACAGCTTCGATAACAAGATCGACATCCTTAACCGCTTCTTCCATGTCAAGGGTAAAATGTATTCTTTCAAGGATTTCCTTTGCTTTTTCTTCCTTTATTTTCCCCTTTGAAACAGCCCTCTGGAGATTCTTCTCAATCACCGCTTTTCCTCTGTCCAAAAACTCCTGCTTTATATCTCTAACCCAAACTTCGTAGCCAGCGGTAGCACATACCTGTGCTATACCGCTTCCCATAGCTCCTGCACCAAGAATACAGATTTTCTTTACCTCCATACCACCACCTCACAGAGGAACGAGCTCATACATCAGATAACCTTCCTTCCTTCTGCTAACCTGAACCTTAACCCTCTGTCCCGGCTTAACCTGCTGTGGATCGCCATTATACCAGGCAAGAATTCTGGGCCCATCATCAAGCTTTGCAATTGCTACCGGATAGGGGTCGTACATGCCAAATGATGGCGGTTTTACAAACACCACGGTCATTGTTTCCAGAGTGCCCTCATTCTTTAGCTCAATCCACTCGATATCTGAATCCATGCAGCTTGGGCAATCCTTCTGGGGTGGGAAGAAGAGCCTCCCGCATTTTTTACACTTGGTACCCATGAGCTTCCCCTCTTTAAGGCCCTCGTAGAACGGCTTGATGTTTTCAATAGATATGAAGTATCTGAGCCTGAGTTCTCTCATGTCGACCCATTGTAACGCTCCGCTTTTCTCGTCGACAATTACTGGAAAGCCTAATTCTTCCATATTCTTCATAACCTGCTCTTTCATTTTGTCCATTCCAATCACCTCTTTTCAAGCCCGTAAACCGTTACATAGCTGTAGTGACCTGTACCGCCAACATTGTGGGCAAGCCATCTTCCTTTGGTGATGTCTGCCTGCCTCCCGGGTTCTGCCTTCTGCAGGAGCTGTTTGTAAGCCTCCACAGCCTGACTTACGCCAGTGGCTCCGATCGGGTGTCCCTTTGACTTTAGCCCTCCATCAACATTCACGGGAATCTTTCCGCCAATGTATGTCTGCTCATCTCTGATAAGTTTGTATCCCTCTCCCCTCTTGCAAAATCTGAGGTCTTCGTAAGCAATGATCTCGGGGGCTGTAAAGCAATCGTGGACGTTTGCCCCGTCGAGATACTTAACCGGGTCGTCCAGATCTATTCCGGCCATTCTGTATGCCTGTTCAGCAGCGTATCTTGCTGATGCTAGAGAAGTAAACTCTTCTCTCCTGCTCAGATTTGCTGTACCCGTACCAACCCCCTGTCCGAGAATCCAGACCTTCTCATCAATTCCAAGCTCCTTCACTTTCTCCTCACTTGCAAGGATAACGCATGCAGAACCGTCTGTGATTGGTGAACAATCGAAGAGCTTAAAAGGCCATGCGACATACGGGCTCTTCAGGACTGTCTCCACATCTATTTCTCTCTGGAACTGGGCATAGGGGTTCTTAGCTCCGTAGTAGTGGTTCTTTACAGCAACCTTTGCATAGTCTTCTTCAGTTGCTCCGTACTTCATCATGTACGCAGTTCCGTGCAGGGCATAGTATGCTGGAAATGTAAGGCCGAAATTCTCGAACTCCCAGAAGTAGCTTCCGAATCTGCCAATCAACTCGATTACGTTTGGATTCGGCGATTCTTGCATTTTCTCAACGCCCAGAACGAGCGCAATATCTGCCATTCCTGACTTTATAGCAGTGTACCCAATCCTCACTGCGGCGCTACCGCTTGCACATGCTGCCTCAACCCTCATTGAGCCTTTGGGAGCAAGATCAGCGTACTCAGCAATTAAAGCCGGAACAGCAGCTTCACTGCTCCACATTCCAGCATTACTCACGACGAAGAAGTCTATGTCTTTTGGTTCTAGATTTGCAGTCTCAAATGCTGGTTTCATAGACTCCCAGCAGAGTTCAGCTATGTTCACGTCCTTTCTGGTCCCAAACTTTGAATGTCCTATACCTATAACAGCTACGTTTTCCGACATCAAATTGCCCTTATTAACCCAACATATAAGCCTTTCTTCCTTTTATTCGCTTCTGGGCCTATATATCAAAAATTTTAAATTCTTGAGGGAATCAAAAACGATAAAAAATTCAGAAACAGTTTATATAACACCTCCCCAACTTTATTCGGATGCCAGACTACCTTGTGATTCTCCAGGCAGCGTGGATAGTGAAGAAGGCTAGAAGCTTGGAAGATGCAATGAACATAGCTGTGGCTGAAGCCGGGAAGAGACTCAATCCGGATCTCGATTTCGTTAAAATTGATGTCGGAGATACTGCCTGTCCGAAATGCGATAGTCCGCTTAAATCTGTGTTCATGGTCGCAGGAATGGCTCTTGTCGGATTAATCCTTGAAATGAAGGTTTTCAATGCAAAAAGCGCTGAGCATGCCGCAAAAATATCTAAATACGAGATAGGAAAACGTATGCCCCGTATACCGCTGGAGGTACTTGAGGTTGTTGAGCTCGATTGACTGTGTGTGTAGGGAGTTAATCTCTTGTTAACATAATTTTTATATACGTTAGTGACTACCATAATCATGGTGTTCAGAAAGTTGAAGAGTGAGGCGGAAATAGTGTACAGGCATCTGCTGGTGCTCAAGACTGTGATGGAGAAACAGCCGGTCGGGATATTTAAGCTGTCAGATATTTTGAATATGCCCAAACACAGGGTTAGGTATTCCCTGCGTGTTCTTGAGCAATCTGGCATTATTGTCCCGACCCAGTACGGAGCAATGATCAGGGACGAAGGCTACGACAAAATCGAAGAGATGAAAAACGATATTCAGGAAATAAAAAATTTGTTGGTCGATATAGAGGACCTTTTGAACAAACTTTAAATTTTTTTAATATTTTTATTCAATAAGTTCTGCAAACCCGTATTTTCGAAGCACCTTTGTAATCCTGATCGTTACAACATCGTCAACCTTGACTCCGGGTACGAATACCACAAAACCGTCGACTTTTGCTATACCGTCTCCTTCTGAACCCACAGCTTCGATTCTAACTTCTCTTATATCTCCAACCTCCACAGGCGGCGCACGGCCAAATTCGCGTCCAAATTCACTCAATTTCAACACCTCATTTCCGATTTCGTTTATTTTTACTCCAAGCTACTTAAACTTTTCCCCCACGCAGAATAAAATACGTCAGAGTCTCCTGCAACCGCAGTTCGTCGAGAATCTCTTTTATCCTCCCGGCATGATTCTCAATTTCCTTCACCACCCTTTCACACCCTATATCATCTTTGATTTCTATGAAACCTGAAATGATGGCGACTGGATTCCTCAGTTTATCCGCCAGAGATTCAAACTGTTCGAGATTCTCAAGTAACAGATTGAACGCAATTTTTCTGTCCCTCTCTGCCCTATAAGAAGTGATTGCAAATCCAAGGTTTTCGCCAAGCTTTTCGAGGATCTTCAATTCATCATCACTCAAATTACCAACAGAACATAGTACAACGACACCGTAAACATTTCCGTTGTGCTTTATCGGTACCGCCAGGCTTTTTGCCCTGCTCATCGGGCAGGAACACTTTTCGTAAATTATCTCTCCTTGCTTACTTCTGTCTGCCAGCCCACATTCCGGAGATAGTGGTGTGGCTTTAAGTACCCTGTGTTTTTCCACGATCCAGGCCCATGAGTCGGTATTCCTCAATTTGGAGAAAAATCTGCAGACCTTCGAAAGCAGGGCATATTCATCTTTTTCCTTCAAAATCAGTTCATTTATCTCACTCACAGTTTTGAGCAGCTCATTTTTGGTTTTCAACTCTGTTTCTGTTACGATTCTGTCGGTAATATCTCTCAGAACACCCTCAGCACCGGTAACCCTCCCATCCTTAAAAACGGGCCACTCAACAACCTCACAAATCCTCACGTCACCGTTTTTTCGCCTTATCCTGAACGTGAACTTTACACTTTCCCCATTCAGCACTCTTTTGAAATTCTCCCTGAGGAGGTCTATGTCCTCCTCAACAGCAATAAGTCTTGACGTTTTACCCAGCAACTCGGAGTAATCGTAACCCAGGATCTCCCTGTATCTTGGATTCACGTCAACGAACCTTCCTTCCCTGTCGATAATGAAGAACATGTCCTTTGACTGTCTGAAAAACCTCTCATACCTCTTTAGCTTTTCTTCCCTCTCAACGTCTTCAGTTCTGTCTATCAGTATGCCCATAACAGCAGGTTTTCCCCTGTAGAAAACCCTGGCAGCGATAGCGTCGACATACAGTACCTCCCCATCTTTTTTAATGAGTCTGAATCGATACGGGACTTCTACCTGCTCTCCTGCGATTCTCCTGATGTAGTTTGCAATCACCTGTTTCCTGTCTTCCGGATGAACGAGTTGAAATGGATCCATTTCATACAGCTCGTCGATCGTGTATCCCGATATTGTGGCCATTTCGTTTAGAAACACAAACTTTCCGTCCTGAATTATGTACACTGCCACAAATGTCTGGTTTGTGAGGGTGAGGAAGAGCTCTTCAAGTTCCTTTCTCCTGTTTATATCTATAAATGCACATATTATCGCCGGTCTTCCCATGTAGTACCCCTTAGAAGCAAGCACCTCAACAAAAAGGTCCACACCGCTTTTAAGATTGACCTTCAGCTCTTCCCGTAAGAACTTGCCTTCTTTAATACATCTTTCATATATTGCCCTTATCTTTTGCATGCTCACTTCCCTGGACTTGCACAGATCCATGGACTCTATCTCATCCCTGGTGTATCCCATAACCTTCTCTGCAACATTATTTGCGTAGACTATTTTTCCATCCTGAAGCACAACTATGCCGATCGGGATATCATCCAGTGTGACTTCGGCCTGTTCGGGGAGGAGAACTACCAGTGAACCGTCGTCAGAGTCAAATCTGGAAACTGCAAAGGATCTACCGTTCAGTCGGGCACAATTGCCAGAAATCTCGAACACATCTTCGAACCTCTTTCCTTTTATTCCCTTTGGTAGGCCATAAACGCTCAGTATCTTGCCATTTCTGTTTAGTTTAAGTAGCATTAATTGTGACATTATTGAAGATTTGAAGCATTCGTATTTAAATTTTTTGGTTTAATATCTCTCAAAAAATGAAATTTAGAGTATTATGGTTTCGTAGTCTTTTTCAATCTCACGGAGAAATGTTTCGGGAGTGATGCCTCGTATGTAGGATGCAAGTGTCAAACCCCCGGCACCAACACCCTCCTTTACAAAACCCTTGCTGAAAGCCCTCAACCCCTCATACCTTGACTTTGCGAGCATGGGGTCAGCAGATACAACAGGATATGGAGAGAGCGATAGATCGGCGTTTGGATCTGCGGCAACATACCGGGTCGTGGCGATAACGGCCTCAACTTCATCCATCTGCGAAATCAGATTTGCCATCGCTACCATCTGCGTTCCTCCAGCAAGAATCAGAGGCTTATCAGATCCTAATGCGATTCCTATAACCCCAAGCATAACAGGATCACCAACTGCGGCAAGTATTTCAAGAGGATCTGCACTTTTCACCCTTTTTACAGCTTCCTCGATTACTTTCCTCTTCAAATCAACAGGATTATCGGGCATACTGGAGGACACTGCGGGATTCAGTCCAAGAGCCTTCAGAATTGCGGCAGCAGTCGTCGTACCGGCGGGAATACTTTCACCAACAATAAGTACATCACTCAGCTTTGAGATCTGCTTTCCAAGAATTTTACCCCTCTCAAGCACTTTTTCAACTGCATCCCTATCCATTGCTCTACTATCGGCAATGTTTTCACCAACCGGGGCATTCAGATCAATGTACGGTATTTTCGGTTCTACCATCAGCCCCGAATTCACCACAAAGAATGGTATGCCTGTCAGCCTCAGGGCGGTGTATGAAATCAAAGCCGGGGTTGGCTTTCCGTCTGGAGTTGCTGGAACCGAGTCTATCGACAGACATCTGCCGTGATAGAGCAGTTCTGCGTCTGCCGGAGGTGTGTACTTGATCAGTTCTGGATTGGCCCCAGCTACGGTAATCCCCGGAACTTCGGCGGTCCTGGTGTTGCCGATAACAAGAAGAAAGGTTGCTTTTTCCCTGCAGAGCTGGATCACGTCACTCTGACCTTTAACAAACTGATAGGCCATGATGTTTCAGCAATCAGTTGGAAGATAAGACTTTGTTTTGTAATACAATTGTATTACACAAAAAATTAGGGATTAAACGGTTGAACAATTCTGCTTTTTCCTTTTAACACGAGTTCCGCCACACCCTCCCCTGCTGCCAGTGCAAGGGACATGCCGTTTCTGCCGAATCCGTTGAGCTGTATGAATCCCTTTACCTTTGTTGTTCCTATCACGGGCATGCCGTTTCTGCCGACATCGTATGCTCCGGCCCACTGCCTGAGAATGGACATGCCTCTGAGCTTTGGAACGAGCTCTGTAACCCTTCTGGCGTAAGCTGTCAGGAAATCCAGACTCGATTTCACACTCACTTCTTCCGCCTCCTTTCCGAGAATTCCTCCAACTATCTCCCCTCTCATGGACTGGCTTATGTACACCCCTGTGGAGACGTCAAGAATGTACGGATCGAGGTAGGGCTTTAAGCTCTCTGTAACGCATATCTCCTCTCTGAACACCCTGTTACCAAGCTCAATCCCGGCCTGCCTGCTTATCTCGTTACTCCACGCACCTGCAGCGTTGATCACGTAGTCGGCCTTGTGCAATTCACTGTCAGCCCTGACACCCAGAACTTCGTTCCCTTTAACCTCAACTCTGACGGGAGTGTAGTCGTAGATCTTCACCCCCAGCTCTCTGCATCCCTTTGCCAGACCCCATATAACTGGCCAGGGGAAAACAACTCCACCGTCAGCAAAATATGCAGCAGCTGTAAAGGTCTGTGTGTTGATGTCCGGGAACAGATTTCTGACAAAATCCGGATCAACAATCCTAACATTCACTCCGGCTTTCTTCTGGAAATCCACTTCATTCTTTAGAGCATCCTCATTCTTCTCGTCCGCAATTTTGATGTAACCATCCTTCCTGAGAAGAAAATTAAATCCGGTTTCGGTTTGAATCCGGTCGTAAAGTTCAAGGCTTCTCAGGGCCAGTTTTATTAATGGCTCATTCACAAATTGAGCAGTTAATCCACCAGAATTTCTTCCACTTGCACCATAAAGCAGATATTTTTGTTCGAAAACACTCACATCCGCTCCCTTCCTGGCAAGGAAGTATGCTGCTGAAAGCCCTGCTATCCCTCCACCGACAATCGCAACCCTGATCATTTCTCATCACCCTTCTTTGCTGCTAAAATGTATAGTGGTACCGGGTTTACAGGCTGTCTTTGAGTTGTAACTCCGATTTCATCGACACTCTTTCCTGTCTTCTGGCTCAGGATCCTTATTATATGCATTAGGCACCCCTTACCCTGACAGGGGCCTGTTGTTGCTCCGGTGAATCTCTTGAGACTCTCAAGATCGTCGTAACCGAGCTCAATTGCATGTATGATCTCCTCTTCAGTCAGATCCTCACACCTGCAAACAACCTTCCTGTCCTTCATCTTTCCCACCCCGCGGGCCTAACCGCTCTGACCTCAAAAATCAGGTCTGCATCAACTTCAACTCTGACAAGCGACGTGTTGTCGTTTCTTTCCGGTGGTAAAACCCAGTTAACGACTCCTTCTCCAATTTCCTCACCTTTGCGGTTGTACAGCTTTACAATGTCACCCTTTTTGAGCCAGGGCAGAAATTCGTACTGCAGTGTCACCTCTCCCTTTCCATCGTCCCTGAGCCTGAGCATGAAAATTGCAAGACCCGGGCATACCCTGATACACTTCATGCATCCTGTGCACTTCTCATAGTCGACTTTCGGAGGATCGTTAATGTTGTTCATCTGAATTGCGTTCGCCGGACATGATTCATAGCACGGACTGCATGGGATGGGTTGAGGGCACTCTATGTAGGCCACGGCCTTTTTCTTCAACCTTTCTTCACTGGGGAACGGTGGAAGCTCATCTCTCTCCAGATAACCCCTCTCGAGGTATTTCATAGCATCACCTCGCTCTCAAGAGTGCACTTTTCGAGCCCGCATACGATTCTCTCTCCAAACGGACCGGCTCTGAACTCTTCGATTTCCCTGACGGCTTCATCAAGCTCCTTCTTTGCCTCATCTCCCCCATAGCCGAGAGTGACTGCTGCGTGGATCCCTGCAATTCTTCCCTCCATAATGGCTGCTGTCGCTTCCTCAATTCCTGCCACATCACCTGCCACGTAGAGACCCGTTACACTGGTTTCGTTGAATCTTGACCTCAATGGAACGATTCCACCAAGTTCAGGAACGAACTTCATCTTGCATCCGGCCTGATACAGCAGTTCGTGGGTGGGTGAGAGGCCAACTGCAACGCAGATAAAATCGCAGTCTATTTTCTTCTCCGTTCCGGGGATCGGTTGCCATTTATCGTCCAGCCGTGCTATGACTGCTCCCTCAACACTCTTCTTACCTGTAGCCTTCAGAATTGTATGTCTGACGTAAATTGGTACACCGAGACGGCGAACTTTTGCCGCATGGACGAAGTAGCCACCGATCCGCGGCATGGCCTCAACTATGGCTGCAACGTTAACTCCTGCCTGCATGAGCTGATACGTGAGAATCAGACCAACGTTGCCGGATCCAACTATAAGCCCCATATTTCCCGGTTTTATGCCGTAGACATTCATAAGCGTCTGCACACCGCCAGCACCATAAACTCCCGGGAGGTCATTGTTCTCAAAGACAAGAGTTCTTTCATAAGCTCCTGTGGCCACCACAATCTTCTTTGCTTTTATTCTAAGTAGTTTACCGTAATTTTCGTCAATTCTCTGGTATGCTCCTGCCTCTCCGTTGTAGATTCCGAAAACCCTTGTCTCTTTCCTTACCTCAACGTTTTCAATGCTCATCAGCTCGTCCTCCAGAATCTGGGAGATTCTTATACCTCTCGTACCTGCCCTCTCCTTTGCCGAACCGAAGAACCTGTGGGTCTGTTTAACAAGCTGACCACCCAGGAATGGGTTTTCATCGACGAGAAGTACCTTGGCCCCGTATTTTCCGGCGTTTATTGCGGCAGACATTCCGCCCGGACCACCACCCACAACAAGAATATCGGTTTCAATTTCTTCGTAGTCCGCATTACCGCTGAACACGGCCTTTGGTGGATTTCCAAAGCCTGTGAATTTCCTCATTCTCTTTACCATGAATTCCCTTGCCTTCTTTGACGTGGTGAATTTTGAATAGTGGCTGCCGTGAGGGAATACCTTGTCAATAACATCATCGAGTATTGAGAACATGTCCTTTTCCGCATCTGGCATTCCGCTCTGTGTTCTGACCTGCATACCGTCTCTAACGTAAACCTTGCACGTTCTTACGTTGGGTATTCCGTCCACCTCCATCATGCACGCTGAACACTTCCCTATGGCACAGAAAAAGCCTCTTGGCCTGTGCCATCTGAAAGATCTGCTGAAAACTCTGACTCCTGCAGCATAAAGTGCGGCTGCAACGGTTTCCCCTTCAAAAGCTTTTATCGGTTTACCGTTAAAGTAGATCGTAACTTCCTTTCCCCTCCTGAAATCAACAATTGGATGCTCCTGCAACCTCCCAATCTCGGTTCTTACCATCGTTTCACCCCAGAGAACAATATTTTAAATTCGTGGAGGACGTGGCTTATTTAAACTTTCCTAAGTTTTTTATCGAAATTATTTGTTATTAATCTCAAAAGCAAAAATTTAATTTAAGGGAGATTTAAATCAGGACATGATTGCAGATTTCGAGACGAAAGCCGCTGATGTTTTAACCAGAATGATGGAAAAGCTTGCTGAAAACGGTGATGCAATTCTGGCCGCAATGGACAAGCTCATTTACCTGGAAAGAAATGGAATACTTGACGAGCTAGTGAACTTCTCCGAGATGGTGCCTGGAATCAGAAAACTTCCGGAGGAGTTTTTGGATGAAGACGTGCAGGATGTAGCGACTAAAAATCTGGAGCTGATTCTTTCTCTGGCTCTTTCGGTGGACGACGAGATGATTCAGCAGGTGGAGAAGCTAATTGATGCTTTCAAAAAGACTAGGGAGTTTGAACCTGCAGGTCTTACCGGAGCTTTGAAAGCTCTCAGAGATCCGGATGTGCAGAGAGCTCTTGGATTTATGCTTGCATTTGCCAAAAATCTTGGCAAATCAATTTAAATTTTTTAAAATGAGATTTTTTACATTATTCGCCTGAAACTTAATTTAAAAAATTAGAACGAAACGTCTATATCTGCTTCAGCAGCAAGCTCCAGTGATTCCACAGCACCGGTTATGGTGGCCCCATCTATCAGCTCTTCTTCATTTATTTCCCTTTCTGCAAGACAAGGAGAGCAAACAAGAAGTTTTCCACCCTGTTCTAGGAACTTATCCATCAGCTCCTTTAGCTTCCACTTGCAGCACATCACATGCTCAGCAATACCTTTTTTTGCTAGCCAGACGGCCGGTCCTATGAGGCAGATTATGACTTCCGCATCGTGTACAAAGGCTGCATTTCCAATTATGAACGGCAAAATGGCTTTTTCAGCGTTTTCAGGCCCATTCATACTCCACAAAAATACCCTCTTCATTTTCACTCACCTCGGATCAGATAACCAGTGGTGCAGCCCCTTCCGCAATTTCAAAGAAGCCTGTAACGGTGGTCACCTCATCAAAGACGTCAGCAAAGTCGTCGGTCGTAGCCTGAAGCAGGTTCATAGAGTCCTGGCAGATATACAGCTTCACATCACCCACCTCTCTGGCGTCTTTGAGATAGTCAATGAAGGTTTTATCGGTCTTAAGCAAAGCTTTGCCCGCATCTCCGGCGACTTTCCATCCTCTGCTCTCTGCAACACTTTTGCGGAACGATGCAAGTGCATCCATAGCAACAAAGATCCTTACCTGCATCCCCATTACCGCTGCTCCTGAGGCAAGAGCGGCAACTGCCTGAAGTTTCTCCAACTCTCCGCTTAAAGCCACAATCACGAACTTCATCAGATAACCAACCAACCTTATCGTTTAATATTCCAACGAGGTTTTTACATATTTATAAAAAATAACTTTCCTCCGCAGTGTTTATAAACAAGGAAATTCCCCTTTACCTTTTTAAGTTTTCCGGAAAGATGAGATACCGGGAAAAAGTTCTGAGAGGTGATAGAATGGGGGAAGAACTTGCCAACCTCAAAGCAGATGTCGTTGTTGATGCTCGTGGCCAGAGCTGTCCGGGACCAATGCTTGAGGCAAAAAAAGCTCTGACTAAAGTAAAGTCGGGTCAGATTCTTGAAATTCTGTCTTCTGATAAAGGCACGAGAAGAGACCTGCCCACCCTATGCAAGAAGACCGGGGACGAATATCTCGGATTCATAGAAGAGGGCGGGTACGACAGGCACCTTATCAGAAAAAAGTAGAGGTCTGAGGAGGATCATGCCAGAACCAAAAATTCTTATTTTTGCGGCTGAAATGGCCTACAGGGCAGCCGATCAGGCCGGATTGATGAAGGCATGGTACCCCGTTGCCACCTACATCGTGAGAATTCCATGCACCAGCATGCTCAGACCGGAACTGATAATTTACGCTTTTGAAAAGGGATTTGATGGTGTATTCGTTGCATCAAGCGGTCCTGACTGCCCGTTTCTTGGAGAATCGTGCGTTGGCAAAACTTCACAGAGGATAGAAAAAGCCTACGAGCTTATGAAGGGAAGAGGGATAGAACCTGAAAGACTGCTGATGTCTGGAGTTTGCTCAACCTGCGTTGAGACTCTTGTCGGCAAAACGAAAGAATTTAAAGAGACACTTTCTCGGCTTGGGCCGGTAAAGAGGTGACTCCTGTGGAGTATGACGTGCTCGTAATCGGTGGGGGAATAGCGGGAATGGAATCATCCCTCACTCTTGCCGATGCGGGTTTTAAAGTTCTCCTTGTGGAATCTTCACCGAGTCTCGGTGGCAGGATGATACAGCTCAGCAAGGTTTTTCCAACAACCGATTGTGCAGGGTGCATAACCACGCCAAAAATGGCGGCAACATCAAAACATGAGAACATAACAGTGCTAACTTATGCTGAGGTCGAAAAAATTGAGAACCGGGATGGGGAGGGTTTTGCTGTCAGAATTCTGAAAAAGCCAAGATACATTGATGAAAAGAAATGCATAGGGTGTGGTAGATGCGAACAGGAATGTCCGATATTTCTGCCTGACGAGTTTAACTTTGGTCTAGCGGGTAGAAAAGCAGCCTACATACCGTTTTCGATGGCTTCTCCTCGTGTAGCCCTGATCGATATCGAGAACTGTACCATGTGTGGCAGGTGTGAAAGAGTTTGCCCTACGGATGCTGTTGACTTCCTTCAGCAGCCTGAAGAGATTGAGGTGAGGGTTAAAGCTGTGATTGTTGCCACAGGATTTAAACCATTCAACCCCTCCCTGAAAAGAGAGTACGGCTACGATAGATTTGCAAATGTACTGCATGCACTCGAAATGGAAAGAATTCTTTCCCCCTCCAGACCATACAACGCCATAGTCCGCCCTTCAGATGGAAAGATCCCGGATAAGGTTGCATTCGTGCTTTGTGTCGGGTCGAGAGATAAGTCTCTTGGAAACCCAATCTGTTCCCGTGTCTGCTGCATGTATTCGATAAAGCAGGCCATTCTGCTTTCAGCGGCTCTGCCGCTTGCCGACTTTACGATATACTACATGGATATCAGGGCTTACGGTAAGGGTTTCGAGGAGTTTTACAACATGGCCCGTGACATGGGAATAAGGTTCGTCAAGGGCAGGGTGGCCAAACTTGAGGAGAAGGAGAATGGTGACATTGCTGTCAGAGTCGAAAACTTTGAGACAGGGGAGATTGAGGAAGAGGTGTATGACATGGTCGTTCTTTCCATTGGTCTTCTGGCGAATCCGGATGTTGCAGAAATTGTTGAGGGTCTGGAACTTGACCCATTTGGCTTTGTAATGCAGCAGAAGTCGACAAATCCTGTTGAAACAAACGTCAGCGGTGTATTCGTTGCAGGATGTGCTGCCGGGCCTAAAGACATTCCAGACACAATAGCAGAGGCAAATGCTGCAGCCTCGCAGTGCATGGCGTATCTGAAGGCTTTGGAGGTGAGAAAATGAGGGACAGAATAGGCGTTTACATATGTCATTGCGGGGGAAACATATCGGACGTCGTGGATGTCGAGAGGGTTGCCGAGGCTGTTGGAAAAATCCCTGAAGTTGTGGTAGCTAGAACCTATGTCTTCATGTGCTCTGATCCGGGACAGAAGTTGATAGAGGAAGATATCAGGAAGTACGATCTTAATGGTATTGTTGTTGCATCCTGCTCTCCTCACCTCCATGAGAAAACATTCCGATCTGCTGTTTCTAGGGGAGGAATGAACCCCTATGTCTATGAACAGGTCAACATCAGGGAACACGTAAGCTGGGTACATAAACACAGCCCGGAAGAGGCCACCGAAAAGGCAATCAGACTTGTTAAAGCAGGAGTTGCCAAGGTGAGCCTTGCAAGAGAGCTATCTGAAATAAGGCTCGATGTAAAACCCACTGCTCTTGTTATAGGTGCCGGGCTCGCAGGAATGAGGGCCGCTGTTGATCTTGCAAAAATGGGTGTTGATGTGCATCTTGTGGAGAAGGAGCACTTTGTTGGCGGGTGGATTGCGAAGGGTTACAAGGCTTATCCGGAAGGAAAGCCGGGGAGCGAGGTTATCAGGGAGCTGATCGAAGAGATGAAAAGTGGTAAGATCAGGCTGCTCACCGGTGCAGAGGTTTTATCTGTAACAGGGAGTGTGGGCAACTTTCAGGTCAGAATAAAAGTCAGACCGAGGTTTGTTGTGGGGGAGTGCGATAGATTTGAGGAGGCGATGGAGAAATGTCCCGTTGAGGTTGACGACGAGTTCAATGAAGGTTTGAGGAAAAGAAAGGCGATATATCAGATCCCTACCTATCCAGAACTACCTGCCATTGATATCGCAAGCTGCAACAGGTGCGGTGAATGCGTAAAGGTTTGCGGGGAGGCGATTGACCTTAACCAGCAATCAGAGGTTGTTGACATAGAAGCGAGCATGATTATAATGGCCACGGGATTCAAACCCTATACTCCGAAAGAGGGAGAGTTCGGCTTTGGAAGGAAAGGCATTATCACACTACCACAATTCGAGCGTTTGCTGGCTTTAAGTAACGGGAAATTAACGTATGATGGAAGGGAAGTCAGGGATGTGGCGTTCATTTACTGTGTGGGTAGCAGAAATGATGAGCATGAGTACTGCTCAAGGTACTGCTGCACCGCCACGATAAACGCTGCACTGGCAGCAAAGGAGCTTGGAATCAGGAGTTACCATATCTACAGAGACATCAGAACTTACGGAAAATACGAGACATATTATGAAGATGCAGGGAAGAACAGAATGCTCTTTTTCCGATTCACTCCTGACTCGCCACCTGAAGTCAGGACGGAGGGAGAGAAACTTCTCGTTAAAGTCAGAGATCAGCTTACCTTCGGTGAAGAGGTGGAAATTCCGGTTGATCTCGTTGTCCTGGTGACTGGAATGGAGCTAGCCGAGAGCGAGATTTACGGGATGCTCAAAATTCCTTTCAGCAGGGATGGATTTCTCCAGGAGGTTCATCCCAAACTCCGTCCGGTAGAGACCGCTATTGGAGGGGTTTTGATCGCCGGTACCTGTCAGTCTCCGAAAGATGTGATGGAAACCTCAGCTTCGGCTTCAGCAGCGGCAGCAAAGGCTGCAACCTATCTGCTTAAGGGATACACCGAGCTTGAGCCATTCATTGCAGAGATTGATGCTGAAAAATGCAACGCCTGCGAAGACTGCGTTGCTGAATGCCCCTCCGGAGCAATATCCATGTCTGAAATAGGGGGATCGAAAGTGGCAGTTGTAAACGGGGCACTGTGCAGAGGTTGCGGAGCCTGTGCAGGCATTTGCCCGGTTGAAGCAATCAATCTCAGGGGATACTACTACGATCAGCTCAGAAAGATGATAGACGCACTTCTGGAGGTGTGAAAATGGAGAATAAAACGTCCACACTCAGACGTCTCAGAGAAAAAGGTGTTGGGCCGAATAGGGATGCACTTGCAAAGCTGAAGGAGCAGAGGCAGATAAGAAAGAAGATTGCGGAATCACTGAAAAGCGGGGCAAAAACAATTCCCGAAATTGCCGATGAGACTCAACTGCCATCTCCTGTTGTCACATGGTACATAATGACCATGAGGAAGTACGGACAGATAGAGGAGGAGGGAGAAGAAGGGGGGTATTACAGGTACAGGCTTGTGGAAGGTGAGGAAAATGAGGATTGAAGCTGAAAACATTGAGAGGTTTGCTGAAATTCTCGAAGATTTTGGGATGGAGAGGATTTTTGAGTGCTTCAACTGCGGCAACTGTACTGCGATCTGCCCCGTCAACGATAACGAACATTTATTTCCAAGAAGGCTTATGAGATATGCACAGCTTGGAGCGAATGAAGTTTTGCTCGATAACGATGACGTCTGGCTCTGTCTGGTTTGCAGGCACTGCACTGTGACATGCCCGAGAGAAGCTCGTCCCAGTGAGCTTATGGTCGCTGCGAGGAAGGCGATTGTAGAGGCCGGGGGAGCACCAAAGCACATAGCAGACTTTCTAACGAACATACAGAAACAGAAAAATCCATGGGGAGTGGGCAAATTCAAGAGATCCGACTGGACCAAGAAAAGCGAGGTTGAGGTTCCAACGGTAAAGGACAAACCCGAATTCGAGTGGCTCTGGTTTGTGGGCTGTGCTCACAGTTTCGATAACAGAAACACCAGCGTGACCCTCAAGCTTGCCAGGATATTCAACGAGATTGGACTAAACTTCGCCATTTTGGGCAGGGAGGAGGGATGCTGTGGTAACGATGTGAGAAGAGCAGGTGAGGAGGGGCTTTTCGAACTTCTTGCTGAGGAGAACATAAAGACGTTTGAAAAGTACGGTGTGAAAAAGATAGTTACTGCCTCGCCTCACTGCTATAACACACTGAAGAACGAATATGACGGATATGAGGTTAAATTCGCCCTCGAGATTATTTACGAGGCGATCAAATCTGGAAAGCTTCAGCTCAAGCATCCGATTGACAGGAAGGTTACTTACCACGACCCGTGCTACCTCGGGAGGTACAATGGCGTTTACGAACTTCCGAGAGAGGTGTTAAAACTTATTCCGGGAGTGAAACTTGTTGAAATGCCGAGAAACAGGAGCATGAGCTTCTGCTGTGGAGGTGGAAATGGGAATATTGTGGGAGAGTATCCGGGAAAATTCAGACCGAACAATATCAGAGCAAAAGAAGCTGCAGAAACTGGGGCAGATATCCTTGCAGTTGCATGCCCCTTCTGCATGATAATGCTTGAGGATGGACTGAAGACGCAGAAATTCGACAAATCAATGGATGTAAGAGACATAATCGAGCTTGTCTACCTGTCCGCTTTCGGAGAAGAGTGATTTTTCAATATTTTTTGTGAGTAGGTATCTTTTTGTGGTCTCCGTCAATACACACTGCAACATCCATCAAAACTCATTTTTCAAGTATTGTTTGCACAGACTCCAGGCATCATCCTTCACCTCGCTCCCTTCTTAAATAATCTCTTATCATCTCTGATTCCAACCAGCCCCTCTCCAGTTGCTCCATAAGTTTAACCACTCTATTTATCTGCTCAACAATTTTCCCCTTCAACTCTTTATCATCAATGTAGATCTCAACATAACTGTGAATCGCTGCCAGAGGATTGCGTATATGATCGACGAGAATTGCAAACTGCTCTATATTCTGCTCAATTTGCTTGTATGCTCTCCTCTTCATTTCGAAAAGTATGGCTTCATGTACAGCTATTGCCAGTTGTCCTGCAACCATTTTGATGAATTTCAGCTTTTCCCAGACAGTTTTCCGTCTGGATGCTGCAAGAAGGACTCCAATTTCCTCATCCCTCGTTATCAGCGGGTACATCACATAGCAGTTCATCCCGGCTTTTAACAGTTCAACCTCCACCGCAGTCAGATCTTCGAGTTCAGAAATTTTTTTCACAATTATTTCCCTTTTCTGTCCATTATTTCTTTTCATCATTAGCTCTTCGATTTTTTCCTCCGTGAGTGCGATCACCCTTTTCGGTTCTGAAACTTCAAAACCTTCGTCTGCAAAAACCACGATTTGCAGCAGGTCGCACCCGAGCTTTTCCTTCATCCTTTTTAGAACATCTTTAAGCCAGCCTTCGATTGGCTTTCCTCTAATTATCCCGAGATCGATGCTTCTGAGGATTTCCAGTCTGTCTACCAGGTCCTTTATACTCTCTTCACGAGTTTTCTTCTCTGTGATGTCTTCAATTAAGATGAGATACGGCGTATTGTCATTTTTCAGCAAAACAGGAAAGACGTTTATCCACCTTGCAGCTCCGTCAACCATTATTTTAAGTTCTACAGGTTCGGATTTGTATTCTGTTCCCCTGTAGAAAATTTCCATCACTTTTGGTATGTCTTTTTTGTCAAATATTCCAAAATCGATCCATCTCCTTCCTATCACCTCTTCCCTCCTCTTACCAACGATCTTCAGGGCAGCATCATTGCAGTCTATTATCTTCATATCAACTCCAGATAGGATAATCCCAACAGGTGAAAACTCAAATATCAGGCGATATTTTTCCTCACTTTCTTTCCTGTCTCTTTCAGCCTTTTTGAGTTCCGTGACATCGATGAGTGATGCAATAATCTGTTTTGTATGAGGAATCAAAGTTGCCACCACAATACCATTTTTTACATTTCCGTACCTGTCAACAAATTTCAGCTCGTAGCTTTTTGGAGCTGAATTTGGATCAACCATTTTCAATCTGTAATATCTGAGTATCCTTTCCCTATCCTCCTCAGCTATGAGAATCGTGAATGGCTTCCCAATCAGTTCTTTGGCACTGTAGCCTGTTTGTTTTTCAACCTCCGTATTGACAAAAACGATTTTGCCATCTTCAACGACTACGATGCTGGTTCCTGTGTTTTCAATTACAGTTCTGAACAGATTCTCTATCCTGTCCCTTTCCTTTTTCATTCTAAGGTTTGATATAACATATGTAAGATTTTCTGCCAGTTTTTGGAGCAATTCGACCTCCTTTTCGTTGAATGCATTTTCTTCTGAAGCATATATGTTGAGATACCCAATGACTGTGCCATTTAGACGTAAGGGAAGAGATATTGATGAAAAATACTCGCCTTTCATGGCCTTTCGTGGAACAGATGGCGTAACAGATTCAACATCCCTCTCGACATCTTCTTTCCATATATCACTATCAGCTTTGCCCCGGATTATCTCTGGTTTATCCTTTCCCGCTTTAGCAACGACCCTGACAGTACCGTCTCTCTCAGCGTATCCAACCCATGCATGAGTGTATTTACCCACATCAACCAGTATTCTGCAAACCTCTCTGAGAAGTTCGCTTTCATTCTCAATCCGAATTGCTGCCTGGTTAACCTCATTGAGAACCTTGAGCACTCTTTCAGCCCTCTCCCGTGCAGCGATTTCCTCTGTCAGGATTTTGTCATAAACAGCAAGAAATTTCTGAAAGAGTTTTGGCTCAAATTCTACGAAAATTTTTGAGGCTTCAGCAAAAATCGCTTTATCGAGTTTTGAAATAGATTTAACCAGCAGGTCCATCCTTCTGGCAAGGTCAACAGGCTTTGTGCCACTTTTGATAATCTTCTCGATAAAACTGTCGTCAATCTCCTCCACAATCTCATCCGGATTCTTCCTGCCTGACAAAAGATTGTCGAGTAAGCTGCCAACATTCTCCCTGAACTCTTCTGCGATTTTGGGAGGAAAGTCTTTCAGTATTTGGTCAAACCAGTCATTTATTACTTTATTTACTGTACCAGCATTCATTTTATATCCCCAAAAACGCCAGATTTCATTATGGTCGGCATAGAAACTCACCCTAACCTTAATATATTAGGGTTCTCCTAAATATATAACTATTTCTCTTCGAGTATTATAACGAATTTTATTTCACAATCCATCATCCAGCAGAATAGCGAGTTTTTTCTGATGTTAAAAACCAGAAAATTTCAACCCATCTCAGAGTGGGCCCGCGGGGGTTCGAACCCCGGACCTCTCGCTTATCAGGCGAGCGCTCTAACCAGGCTGAGCCACGGGCCCTTACACAAACCTGTGGGTATTCTGGAAAAAGGGTTTATTAAAGTTATGGTGAATGGACTGTATGCGAATACTGAAAAACAGTTCAGATTTCACAATTTACAGGATTTTAAAAAAAGAATGCGTTTCAGGTGAGATGATTGGAAAAAAGCTCGGTATTTCAAGATCCGCAGTTTGGAAGTCGATAAACAAGTTGAGAAATTCGGGGATAGAAGTGGTGTCGGGAAAGAAAGGTTACAGGGTTTCCGGGGAAAGGGAGCTGAACCCGTATCAGATTGCGGATATAACATTCGGACAGATAAACGAAATCGATGAAGTGTTCTATTTTGAAGAGGTGGATTCCACTAACGAGCAGGCGAAAAAGTACGGTAAGCCGGGGGTTCTGTTTTTTGCCGAAACCCAGACGTTGGGGAGGGGCAGACTCGGCAGAAAATGGGAGAGTGAAAAGGGTGGAATCTACTTTACCCTGACATTGAAACCAAAGCTCGACTACTCTGAACTGCCAAAGCTGACACTCATCGCCGGACTTTCTGTGGCAGAAACGGTTTTCGGAAAGATTAAATGGCCCAATGACGTTTTAATTCGGGGAAAAAAGGTCTGTGGAATTCTGTCTGAAATCTACGGAGAAATGGAGAGCCCACTTGTTATACTGGGTATAGGAATCAACGTGCTGAACAGAATTCCTGATGGGCTCAGAGATTACGCCGCATCACTGAACGAGTTCTATGATGCAAGTAGAAAGACCGTTTTTGAGGACGTCATTAAAAACTTTGCAGGGTATTACAGAATGCTGCTGGATGGGAAATGGCCGGAGCTCAGAAAACGATTTGTCAGAAGGTGTGATACCATCGGAAAGCTTGTTAGAGTTGAAACTGTAAGTGAAGAGATCATCGGAGTTGCTGAGGATATTGGAGAGGACGGATCCCTGATAGTTGACGGCCGAAAAGTATACGCCGGAGACTGCATCCATCTAAGAAAAGGCGAGTAAAAACTTATATGAAGTGTATCCCCATATAACAACATGGAGGAGTTTCTACAAAGAGAATTCTTCAAATGGGTTGAAAAGGCTGCAAAGCTGATAAGAAGTTACGAGGGTGACGAAATCACTGTGGTGCATCACAACGATGCTGACGGTCTTTGTTCGGCGGCAATTCTTTCAAAGGTTTGCGAATATCTGGGTTACAAGTCTGAGTTTATCTGCATTGAAAAGGTTTACCCTGCCATTGTGGAAAGAATACACAGAGAAAGGGACGGAATGATAATCTACACAGACCTGGCCGGTCTTGCTGCAGAAATGATAGACAAAATAAATGCTGGAAGAAGCCGTGTTTTAATTATCGACCACCATCCTGCAAAGGATGTGGAAAGCGACACCGTACACGTCTTAGATCCAGAGCTGGCCGGCATTTCAGGTGATGTTTTTGTGTCCGCATCAAGTCTTAACTATATCTTCTTCAGGGTTCTTGCAGGAAAAGAAGCCGTAGATTATGCATACATTGCGGTGATTGGAAGCGTTGGGGACTACCATGACAGAAGTGGAGGTGTTCTTGGATTTGACAGATTTGCCCTTGATGAAGCTACAGACAACGGTCAGGTAAAGGTCGGACTGGAAGGGGTCAGAGAGAGATACTACGTTGAGAAGTTTGAAGAATACGCTGATGTTATAGCAAAGCGTCTTACAACTCTGGGTGCCGTGGGTTATGAAGAGAGAGGATACAGACTTGGGATAAGGGCGTGTTTTGAGGGTTTTGATGAAAAGATTCTGAGGAAAGTTTCCGAGCTTGAAGAGATCAAGGAGAGCAAATTCAGAGATATGATTGAAAGACTGAAAGAGGGAGAATTAAAGCAGGAGAAATACACGCAGTGGTTCCATGTAAGGGATTTCTTCTACCCGATGGGTGTCAAGACCGTGGGTGAGTTCTGTCAGCTTATCAAGGATATGAGCTTTGTGGACGACAGGAAGTACCTCATAGGATTTCAGGACAAGCCAAAATTCATTCCCGACATAGGTGAGATCGACTGGGAGTGTGTAAAGGTCAGCGGAAGAACTCCCACCCCCCTGGAAAGAAAGATTTTAAGGGGAGAGATGCCGGGTCTGGACTATCTCATTCCGAAAGCAAGCGAAAAGGTTGGGGGCTTTGCAGACGCTACCCACAAAATAGCAGCAGCCACGATTATAGACAAGGGCAAGGAGGAGGAGTTGATCAAAGCCCTAGAAGATCTGGTGGAGAAATATGAAACGTCTTGAGATTAAAGATATTGAAAAATGTGTAGGATGCGGGCTCTGCATGTTTGCATGTTCACGAAAATTTGCCAGTCATCCGGAAATCGGAAACAGCAGTTCGGCCATTCTTCCTGTAAGCTTAAGCGGATTCGAGAGAGGTGCAACGGTAATTTTCTGTAAAGCCTGTTCCGAGCCCCCATGTGCTCAGGTCTGTCCAACGGGTGCCCTCAAGCCAAAGAAAGGAGGAGGCGTGGTTTACATTGAGAGACTTTGCATTGGATGCAAGTACTGTGTCGAAGCATGCACATTAAACGCAATTTTTGAGAGAGAAGATGGGAAAATAGCTGTCTGTATTCACTGCGGCTATTGCGTCAATTACTGCCCACATGGTGTTCTTGAATACAGAGAGGTGAAAACATGAGGGACTCCGTTCTGATTATTGACCTTAACGACTACACCTACGAAATACAGTCAAGACCCGATCTTTTCGAGAAATGGATCGGAGGAACGGGTGTTGCGGTTCAGCTTCTCAGAGAACACATGGATCCAAAAGCAGATCCTCTCGGTGAAGAAAACGTGATAGTCTTTGCTACAGGACCGTTTACCCCTGCTTACCCACTTGCCTCCAAAACGGTGGCCATGTTCAAAAGCCCCCTAACAGGAAACCTTGGGGAGAGCCATGCAGGAGGCAGAACCGCCACATCGATTGCCAATGCCGGTTACGGTGCCATAGTTATAAAGGGGGCCAGTGAAAAGCCAGTTTACCTGGTGATTGAGAATGAAAAGGTTCATTTCAGAGATGGCAGGGTACTCTGGGGAATCGAGGATTCTCTGATAGTCGGTAGAATCATTGCTGAAAATGAGTCAGGAAGGGGAATAAGGACGATGATGCGAATAGGGGGTGCTGGTGAGAAGCTTGTCAGATACGCATGTGTCACGACGGAGACATACAGGCATTTCGGCAGACTGGGTCTTGGGGCTGTTTTCGGAAGCAAAAGGATTAAGGCTCTGATAGTCAGAGGGCGGGGAAAATTCCTGCCCAGCGATCCAAAAAGATTCAGGGAGATCTATGACGAGATCTACAGAACTGCAATCGCATCTGATGCCATGAAAAAATACCACCTTCTTGGCACGGCTGAAAACGTCATTCCCCTCAACGAACTGAATTCTCTCCCAACCAGAAATCTTACTTCTGCAAAATTCGAAAAGGCGGAGGAAATCAGTGGAGAAGCTCTGGCAGAGCACAATCTCGGGAGAAGGATAGCGTGCAGCCACTGTCCAATCGCATGCATACACCTCGCTGCTTTGAGAATTCCGTACGAGAATGAGCCTTACTTTTACAAGACCATTATGGTGTCCTACGACTACGAACTCATTTATGCTCTTGGTTCTATGCTTGGTGTGGGGAGCAGAGAGGGGCTTCTGAGGTTGATTCACAGGGTTGAGTGCTACGGACTTGATGCAATGAGCACAGGGGTTTGCCTTGCCTGGGCAACTGAGGCTTTGAAGAGAGGCATCCTGACCAGAGACCACACAATTGTCGAGTTGAGCTTTGGTGACGTTGACGGATATCTGAAGGCAATAGACTACATCTACGAGCAGCCCAATGAGTTTTACAGGAATCTTGCGATGGGCGTGGATCACGCTTCAGACGTTTACGGAGGAAAGGATTTTGCACTCTCATTTGGAGGAAACGAGATGCCGGGATACCATACCGGCCATGCAGCTCACATCGGGTTCGCCACAGGTCTGAGGCACAGTCATCTCGACTCCGCCGGCTACAGCCTTGACCAGAAGGTTACGGAACTGACCCCGCAGGAAGCTGTTGACAGGCTTGTAGCGGAGGAATGCTGGAGACAGGTGCTCTCAAGCCTGGTGGTTTGTTTCTTCGCAAGAGGTGTTTACAAGGTGGATCTGATTTCAAGAGCTTTTGAGCCGCTTGGCGTTGAGGTTACAGAGGATGACCTTGTGAGAACGGGTGAAGAGATATACAGAGAGAAGCTAAAGCTTAAACTGGAGATGGGATTTAAGCCCGAAGATATGAGAATTCCGGGGAGGATTTTCGAAATTCAGTCTTTGCGTGGAAAGCTCGATGAGGACTTCATCAGGGAGGCCATGAATTACTACGTCAGAAAGGTAAGGGAGATGATCTAAATTTTTATACACTTTTCTGCAATATCCCCAAAATTTCCAACCTCCATCTTGCAGACTCTGTTAACACAGTATCTGTAATCCACATCACCCCTGTCTATCCTTACCCACGCATGCTTGCTCCCTCCGTTATCCCCCTCTCTGTGGCCGACGCAAAACTGAACGTCGTAACCTTTCAGTTTCAGAATTACGGCCATGGCTGTTGCAACATCATCACAATCGCCAACTCTGTGAAGCAGAAACCACTCAGGATTTACAACTGCATCTCTTTTATTGAAAACCCTCTCGTCCTCCAGATAGTCAAATGAAAATTTCTGCCCGTTGAGGTAGATTGCATCTCCAACCGTAAACATCTCCGCATAGGCGGCAACAATGTCTGAAGTTAAACTGTCGTCAATTACTTCCTTTATTCTCTCAAGTCTGCTATCAACGTCACCTGCAAGTTCAACTTCCCATCTCTCAGGATTTGTTGAGATCACGTATTTCAACAGCTTTACCTCACTCATCAATCTCCTGTTATCTCTCCTCAACTCATCCACTGTTTTTGTGTAATTTTCGAGCTTTTCCTGTGTCAACTGTGATTTCTCTCTCAGAGAGTTTATCTCTTCTGCAAGTGTTGTGTATTCTTTCTTTAAAAGCTCATACCTCATTTCCGCTTTTGTGAGCTCATCGTAGAGATATATGGAAAGTGTGGCGAAAATTAGCGTGGCTGTAATGAGTGCTATTTCCAGTTTTGCCATGGCGGCAGTTGTCGAACCATCTGATAAATGTTACCACAAAATTTTTTAAGATTGTAGCTTATTAATTATTATGAAAGTAAGAACAGTATCCTGGGAAGGAAAAGACTGGATGGAAGTTAAAACAGGGTTCACAGACGTTCATTCGGCTAACTTTAAATCTGCTAGAAAGGCCTACTGGAAACTTCTTGTTGCTAATCAGGAGATAGAGGTGAAAAAGGGAAAACCGGTCATTATCGGGACAAAAGAAATTATACTTCCTCCAAAAACAGCAGTCTCTCCCCTGTCTATAATGAGACATGCCCTCGGAGCCGTTTTCGATGTGTTTGGAGATAGACTGTACAAAATTGAGGAGGAAAAGAGAATCGTTTCTGCAGCATATCTTCCTGTGGAGGACGGTGTGATTGAAATCGGTGACGTGATAGGTGTTATTAAGGTATTCCCGATGAATGTAACCCCATCCGATTTTGTTGGGAGTATTGAAGAACCGGATGTGAATATATCAATAAAGGAAGTAGAAGGGAATCTCGTTTACACGAGGAACGGAAAAATTGTGAGGGAAAGGAGGAAACTCAGAGAGTACTGGTACAGACGGTGGAATGTGGCTGAGTGGTATCCGCTAATTGCCAGAGAAGATGTTGATGTTGTCAGGGGCAAGAGCGTATTGATAAGAGTTGAAAACGTTGAGCTTCCTGAAAACACAATCCCTGTCCCGCTATCAGTAATGAGACATGCTTTAGGAACCGTGGTTGACGTTGCTCATGCCGGAAAACCGAGAAAGGTGGAAGAAAGAAAGCTGATCACTCATGCCTTGTTTGTTCCAGCATTTAACGGCAGGATAGAGAAAGGCGATCTGGTTGGAGTTCTGAATGCCTACTACATATCAACGGGGGAGAGGGCGTCGAGAATGCTCCAGCATCTGATAAGGAGGGTTGAGGCCAAGCACGTCTTCTGGAAAAACGGGAGGATTGTCAGGGAAAAAATTGTCTTCTCCCCCTTCAGCTTCAAGAGAAGCAGCATAGGAAAATTTGAGCCCTTAATTGCCGCCGAAAGCAAGGAGCTTGAAGAAGGGGATGTGGAACTTATCAGGATACTCGATCTTGAGCTACCTTCAGGAACAATCGTTCAGCCTTTAACAGCATTCAATCACGCTTTCGGCAGTGTCATTGACCTCGTTTCGTCCTCACCACCAAGGCTGGTTGAGGAGGATAGAAGTGTGTCTCACGCACTTGTGATGTCCGTGAAGGGTGGCAGGATAGAGAAGGGCGATCTCCTGGGTGCTGTGTCCGTTTACAACGTCTCTGTATTGAGAGAACCGGAGTTTTTCATCTCCCGGTATCGGGAAATGTTTGCAAGGCAATGAATTTAACTACCCAGCAAAATTTGTACCATGGACTGGATGGAAAGAGAAAAGAGATGCATACTGCAAACCTACACAAGACTGCCGGTGGTGTTTGAAAGAGGAGACGGGTGCTATGTTTACGATGTGAACGGCAGAAAATATCTCGATCTTGTTGCAGGGATAGCAGTGGTGGCGTTAGGCCATTCAAATAAGCATCTCACAGACAGGGTGAAGGAGCAGCTTGAAAAACTTGTACACATCTCAAATCTCTACTATACAGTCCCGCAGATAGAGCTTGCAGAAAAGCTGAAAGAGATTACCGGCATGGACAGATTCTTTTTCTGCAACAGTGGAACAGAGGCTGTTGAAGCCGCCCTTAAATTTGCAAGAAAGGCGACCGGCCGCAAGAAATTCATCTCATTTACAAACGATTTTCACGGCAGAACGATGGGGGCGCTGTCGGTCACATACAAAGAGAGGTTCAGAAAACCATTCATGCCTCTTGTAGAGCCGGTAGAGTTCGTGGAGTTCAACAATGCAGACGATCTCGAAAAAAAGGTGGACGAAAACACCGCAGCAGTGGTACTTGAGCTTGTTCAGGGTGAGGCCGGAGTTCATCCAGCGGACAGGGAGTTCATTAAAGCACTATCCGAACTCAGAGAGGAGTACGGCTTTCTGATAGTTGTGGATGAGGTTCAAACTGGTTTTGGAAGAACGGGAAGGTGGTTTGCCAGAGACCACTACGCACTGTCGCCGGATATTATGACCATGGCAAAAGCAATGGGTAACGGCTTTCCAATTGGCTGCTGTGCCGTCACAGATGAGGTTGCCAGTAAAATCGAAGCTGGCGATCATGGATCAACCTTCGGTGGAAACCCTCTGTCATGTGTTGCAGCTCTGGCAACGATTGAGTACATTGAGATGGAACGTCTTATCGAGAACTCAGACAAAATGGGCAGATACTTTGCTGACAGACTGGCCGAGAGTTTTGAGAATGTCAGGGGATTGGGACTGATGATAGGCTTTGATGTGGATGATGCACCATCGTTCGTTAAAAACTGTCTTGAGAACGGTGTTATTGTGAACAACACGTCGGAAAAGACCATCCGACTCGTTCCACCTCTGATAATCTCCAAGGAGGATATCGATGCAGCCGTTGAGGTTATGCAGAGAATATCATAAAAGCCGACGGTTCCCGCAATTCCCGTGCCCTCTCGGAACACAGTACTATGCGGGACGGAACGGGGCTTAACTTCCGGGTTCGGAATGAGTCCGGGTGTTTCCCCCGCCCTATGACCGTCGGCAAAAACCCTTTACCCTCTGTGCTATTTAAGGGTTTTGGTTGCCGAGAATCCTTTCTTCTATGCTAATTTTTCTTGTGAATTTTTCTCTTACGTCAGGACGCATCAGGTACCAGATAACCACAAGATTCAGGGCGATGTCAACAATTGCCATCGGCTGGATGAATGCAAGAAATATGCTGTATATCACATTGAAACCTGATATGAGTACAGTTAAAACTCTGCCCCACTCTCTCAGCGTAAAAAGGCCGAATCCTGCCGTGATGTAAATGGCCCCCATGACAATTGCAATATAGGAGGCGGTTTCGTACAGTTTCAGCATCATGTCTTCCGACATTCCTGTCTGTAAACCGGTAACATTTGCTGACTCGTTTAGAAATTTACTGTACTCCTGAACAAAAGTCGGAAACGCGGTGTCCATCGAAGCGACGAGGGAGACTCCTGCAATAAACAGAACAGATCCACCGACTAATAAAAGAAGAGAGAGTACAGTCACACCCAGAGGACGCATGATGACACTATCCCCCTTAATTTAAGAATTTTTTGAAGTTGGCAAAGGTATTTATAGGGTATATAAGTCTTTAAAAATGGTGGTGTTATGCAGGATTACAAGATAAAAATTGAAAATGTTGTTGCATCAACCCAGATCGGCGAAAATATCGATCTAAATAAGATTTCAAGGGAAATAAAGGACTCAGAATATAAACCAAAGCAGTTTCCCGGACTGGTGCTGAGAACAAAGGAACCAAAGGCTGCAGCTCTTGTTTTCAGAAGCGGCAAGGTTGTCTGCACCGGTTCGAAAAGTGTTGAGGATGCAAGAAGAGCCGTAAAGCAGATTGTGAAAATGTTGAGAGAGATAGACATACCTGTAATTGACGAACCCGATGTCAAAGTGCAGAATATAGTTGCTTCCGCAGATCTCGGAGTGGATCTCAATTTGAATGCAATAGCCATCGGTCTGGGGCTTGAGAACATTGAGTACGAGCCAGAACAATTTCCTGGACTTGTATACAGACTGGACAATCCAAGAGTTGTGGTCCTGATCTTCGGTTCGGGAAAGATGGTTGTAACTGGTGGAAAAAGTCCCGACGATGCAAGGAGGGCGGTTGAAAGAATTTCCGAGGAGTTGAGAACTTTAGGGCTGATGTAATATGCATCCCTTGCTGGAGAAGGAGGGTTTTATCGTCGATATAGATGGTGTTGTGGGTAAAAGCAAAACTCCGATAGTAGAGGGTGTCAAAGCAGTAAAGAGGCTAAAGGAAATGGGGAAGAAGATAATATTCGTCTCGAACAACTCAACGAGGAGCAGAAGGATACTGCTTGACAGGCTCAAATCGTTTGGCCTTGATGTTACTGAGGATGAGATTCTCGTAGCCACTTACGCCACAGCAAGATTCATCTCCAAAGAAAGACCCGGAGCAAAGGTTTTTACAACCGGCGAGAAAGGGTTGATGGAAGAACTTGAACTTGCCGGATTGAAGCTCGTGGACTACGATGTGGCCGAGTACCTCGTAGTCGGATCGAACAGGGGAATAAATTTCGACCTGATGACGAAGGCTCTGAGAGCCTGTCTCAGGGGTATAAGGTATGTCGCCACGAACCCGGACAGAGTTTTTCCATCCGAAGATGGGCCCATTCCCGGAACGGGGATGATTATCGGTGCTCTATACTGGATGACAGGCAGAGAGCCTGATGTGATTGTTGGCAAACCGTCCAAGGTTATAATGGAGGAAGCTCTGAATACACTCGGCCTGAAATCCGAGGATGTTGCGGTCGTTGGAGATCAAATTGATGTAGATGTCGCTGCGGGTAAAGCAATTGGGGCCGAAACACTGCTCGTTTTAACCGGTGTAACAACAAAAGAAAACCTGCAGAAAATGATCAACAGACATGGACTCAGACCTGACTACGTTCTTGATTCCCTCTACAGCATATTCGAAGGGTGATTTTATGGATACAGCGAATGATTATCGAATACTGCTTGCAGAGAAGGGAGTGGAAGAGCTGTTAAGAGTGTCCCAGTCTCTACAGGTACAGGGGAGAAAGAAGTTTATTGAGGCCGTAAAATCCATGGCTTCGGAAGTACAGAATGTCAAGTATTGCTACCTCTCCCCTCCAGAGATCGCAGAACTTGAAAATTTTCAAAATCTCGTGAATACGGCTGAATCGCTGAGGGGAATGCTCCCGGATGACAGGGAGTACAGCACGATTACAGCAGATTACTGGCTCGAATACATCAAAAACCTTCCGGAACTCATGCAGAGGGGTGAAATAAGCAGAGCGTATGAGGCCATAAGGTACTTTGCAGGTGAAATTACTTCAAGAACCGACCTAGATAGTTTATGGCTCTGCATTTTCGACTGTGGAGTCAGATTGGAGGTTGTGACTAACAGTGACGAATACAGGCAGGGTAGGAAGGCAGTGGTTGCCTACCTCCCGCCAAGAAAATTCGGAAAAGTCGTTAGCAGAGGGATGTTTGTTCTGCAGCATGACAGAATTGCAAAAAAAGGGGAACTCACAATAGACGATATAAGGAGCATTGCCAAGATGCTCGGTGAGGTCGAGGCTCTTTTGATCAATCTTCTGGAGAAGTAAAAAATAGAATCACTACTTGGGTGGCCAGTTCTTCTCAAGCCACCCTTTAATTCTTCCCGAATCCATTGGTCCAACCAGCACGTTCCATCCGGTCTCATCCTCAATAGCTCCCTGCAATCTTGCTGCAAGTCCCGGAATTATCAGGTATTTGTGATTGACTTTATCGGCAATTCCTGTCTCCTCCATGAGCTCTTTAACTTTAGAGGCGGTGAACTGCCCGCCTGCAACGCTGACTTCGACACCCAGACCTTCCGTGTTCAGAACGAGCAGCCATCCCTTAATTCCACCGCTGGTCAGGTCGCTTTCGACGGTGTAGTAGGTCAGAGCAAAGTTCGTTGTTATGAACACCGGATCATCAGGTGTCGGATCGTTGATCGGCTTGAGTCCGGGCTCAACCTGAACGGGTGTTCTCGGATCTGTGTAGATGTTGAACCTGAGTGTTATCGTTGGCATGACAACGTGCTGATCCAGGCTCCTGAAAATCATTATGTCTCCGTACTTTACGATGAACATGCTTGCAATTACAGCCTCCCAGTATGCTTTACTTACGTCATCACCGTCAATCAACCAGGCAGCTATCGGAGTAACCATTATGGGATAGGCAACATCCTTGTCCTGACCGGCAATGGCAGTTTTTCGGAGCTGGATGACCCTTTCAAACGTCCCCTTCAATCCCTCTCCGAGAGGTTCTGTTACGGGATCGAGGACAATATCGGTAACACCTGCCTGTTTGAAGGTCACAGCCATACTCTTGAGCACATCAAGATCCTTGGACCTAAGAGTTACGGGAACCCTGTAGTCAAGGGCAAGCTTCAGAAATTCTTTCCAGTTCCCTTCTGTAGCTGCGTACATCAGGGGTCTTTGATCTGCAATCTCTTCCAGGGCCGCTTTCATGCACTCCGGATCGAGTGCTACGAGGATCAGCGGCTTTCCATAGCTGGCAACCTTCTTAACAACTTCCCTGTATCTCTTGGGGTCGTTGGATGTGCATCTTACCGCAATACCGTCCAGGGTTAGAAAGTTGCCCACATAGAATTTTTTGTAGCTGACAACTCTGTCGCATCTCTCCTCAATTGCCTTATCATCCATCGTATCCCATACATCGTAGAAAAAGGCCGTCGGATTGAAGAACGTGAGCTCGTGTCTGTGGAGGACTTCTTCACCACCTATTTTAACAGCATTATCTCCCACTCCAATCGTTACCTCCGCTACCTCAGTAGCTGTTAGCTCAAGGAGCTCTTCGAGTTTCTTTTTCACCTTTGGATCCTTCTCGGCCTCCTCAACCAGTGGTTTGCAGTCCATCACAGACACTGACCTGTCGATTACGTGAGCCGCAAAGCTCATGCAGGTGTCAAATCCACACTCTCCACAGTTTGTTCTTGGAAGATAGTTGTACACTTCGAGCGGGCTTTTTATCTTCATCACTCACACCTCCATGAAAATCCATTCGCCCGGATCAGACACACCACCGCTAACCTTCCCGCCAAGGGTGTTGAAGACTTCTTTCAGCACGGCGACAGCAATCGGGTGCATCATCATGAATAGGTCCACACCGGCCAGTGAGAGTGTTAGACCTGTGATTATTTCCCAGATTGGGCCTCTCAGCTCTCTGGGTCCCCATGGTGTGTCATCCTCAATCGGGGAGTCTATCATCCATGCTTCTCTCGCTCCCCAGGCATTCGTCGTACCGCTTGATATCGGGAAGTTCAGGTCGGTGTCGCCCTTAAGACCGCTTATCCTTATTCTCTCCATGTTTGTAAAAGCATAGTCAAGTCCGTAACCAAGAGCTGCGGTTGTTGGGTCCATAACGATGCTGTCCCTCGGCACCTCAACCCTCTTCAGCAAATACCTGTTTAGCGTTTTCTGGTTGTTTATATCCATCTGAGTCCAGCTCAGAACCACATGCCCGTACTTCTTCGCTGCATTTGCTATTCTCTCCCAGTCCATGTCAAGGGTGGCCGATGCCAGCAGTATTCTCTCTCCCTCTGCAACCTCTGCAGCCTTTTCGAGCACTTCTGGATCCTTTTCCTTGTTTCCGCTGCCACCCACAATTATCGGACATTTGACTGCCTGAAGAACGTCTTCAAGAACCTTAACGGCCTCGCTTGCCGGAGTATCGTCGAGAAGCGGGTCAGTACTGATCAGATGAAGTGTCACAAGATCGGCACCAAACTTCTTCACACACTTTTTGGCCCACTCTGCAGGATCATCAAGAACGTCATCGTAGTGCATCCTCACGGCTTTTGCCAGCATTGGTCTTCTGTCGAAAACGTCAATAGCTATGGCCGGGAGGTGTGGCTGCGGAGCATCGAAAGTGTAGAAAGCCAGACTCTTCTCTCCACCAAGGGTTATTGTGTACTCTCTGCTCCCACCGTCTGCCTTTGTTGCTCCAAGCACAACCTCCTCGATTGCACCGGGATATTCCTCTTTGTAAGGTTCGAATTTAGCTTTGATAAGTTCCTCAGGTATTTTAACCTCCTCAACAGCGGGAACTTCCGCTGTCGGAGCAGCTGGAGCTGCTGGCATTGCTGGCTGAGCTGCGAAAGGTGTCGGGATGCCGAGAGCAGCCGAAAGTCGCTGCAAGTATCCCAGCGCCATATTTGCGTGATACAGGAAATTCCCGAATTCAGAAAGCATTGAGTAAAGTGGAGCGATTGCAGATAGATCTATCCCAGCTCCACCTTCAAACTCAATTTCGAGGTCTCCCTCAATTTTTACACCCTCTATCTCTTCAACATTGTACTTTTTGAGCAGCTCCAAAAACTCCTCAAGCGTGAATTTTTTCGTTGCCAAACCAATCACCTCGCATAGGCTGATAATTTCAAGATCAAATCAGAAACATCCCTCATCTTTTTATAAACTTCAGAACTGTGATCGATTTTCGTAACCGGATCTCCCCTGAGATCTATCTCCGCAATACTGCTGTCATATGGCAGCACAGCAAGGAGTTCAAGTCCCTCCTCATCGGCAAATTTCTCAATCGTGGATTTCGCCTCGTCGCTGGTAATTCTGTTGGCTATCAGAAATATCTTTTTAAAGTTCAGCTTTAGCTCACCGGCCAGCTCCTTTATTCTTCTGGCAGTTGCCAGACCCTTTCTCGACATGTCCGTGACTATTATAATGTAGTCTGCACTGTCAATCGTCCTCCTGCTGAAGTGTTCCAGTCCTGCTTCAGTATCGATAACTATGTAATCATAATGCCTCATCAGCCTCTTCAGCACTCCCCTCAGCAGTGAATTTGCAAAGCAGTAGCACCCCTCTCCTTCCGGTCTTCCCATAACGAGCAGATCGTATCTCGGGCACTCGCATATAGCCTCGGCGTAAATCTTTCCTTCAAGCCACTGTTCCTTGTTCATTGAACCCATTTCATCTCTGCTAACCTGAAACAGCTCTCTGATTTCTCCAAGAGTTTTACCGAGCTGGTCTTCAACTCCGAGTGCTTCAGGAAGATTGCTGTCAGGATCTGCATCCACAGCCAGAACGCTGGTAGTTTTTTCAGAGATAAAATTAATGAGGAGGGCGGAAACGAGGGTTTTTCCTGTCCCTCCTTTGCCTGCCACCGCTATTACTGTCATTCTTCTTCCTCAATTATCAGTTCTGGAATGTGGATTTGGGCTCCTTTAAGTATGAGCTTCACCTTCTTTACTTCCTCCTCCATCACTTCCCACCCTTCTTCTCCTTCTCGGCCTTCCTGATGATAACCTTATCGATGGTGATCTTTGCGTCCTTGATCACAAGCTTAATCCCTGCAGGTGCGGTGGTGGATGCGGGAGCGGGCATCTGCAAAGCTGGCATCTGGAATGGCATGGGTTGCATCTGCATTGGCTGCATTGCTGCCGGCTGTGCTGCAGCGGGAGCAGCTTCTGCTGGTGCCTCAGCAGCTTCCGCCTCCTCTTCAACTTCCTCTTCTTCCTCAACCCATCCGTTTGTGATCTTCTGTCCATCAACAGGCCTAACAACACCGGTGACCACGGGATGATCAACCTTCTTCAGGAACTCTCTCAGTTCGTCAAGGGTTTTGGCATCTTCCTCAGTTGCGATCTTGTCTCTGATGTCGTCAGGTATGTACTTCGCCACTCTTTCCTTAAGCTCCTTTGGCATCCATACAACCCTGTACCATCCACCATCAGCCTGAATGAACTTCTTGCTTCTGAAGTAGGCTATACCAATACCCAGGAAGCCGACAACCTGCTTTCCACCACCAGTCTGTCCGGCCATCGTTGAGAATGTAAGGCCATTCGGAGCCGGCTCAGCGTAACCTCTGTGAACCCATCCAATTCCGTCAACTTCAGGCATGTAGAAGCCTATAACCTCAAAACAACCACAGCTCGTGTGTGGATACTCAAAGAAGCTGTGCAGCTTTATTCTGTCATACTCTCCACCACTTTCCTGCTTTGCGAACTCGTTAACCCCGCTGTATTCACCACCGATTGGATCGAGCAGATCTCCTTTTGGTATGGCCCTGTTTGGCCCCTCAGGATCAACCTTTGCAGCAGCTCTGCCATCAAACCAGGTTATCGCTCCACAGAGTGACGGCCTGTCTGGTGAGACAACACAAACGTTGGTTGGAGCAAATGACTGACATAGCGTGCATGAGTAGAACTCATCAACATCCTCATCGCTGAGTGCCTCAACTCTTGCATCTCTCTCCTCAAATATTGGCATCGCCAGCTCATTCAGCAGTTTCTCAACCAGATCCTTGTCCGTTATGTACACAGCCTCTATTTTCTCAATGAATGGCAGTTCATTCTTGTATAGCATCATTGTGGCCTTTGCAATCTCAATAAGACTCTTGAGCCCCTTCTTGATTGCGTTTTTTCCAATTCTTATCCAGATGTCGTACCTCTGATTGAGATGCATGTAACCCTCGATGTAGTTCTGGAAGTCGTGATTTCTTCTCTCTATGACGGGCTCGAGGTCAGTCTCAACCTGCGAACCGGCAATATAGTATATCATTGCATACGGCTGTGTGGACCCCTCTTCCATCTCATCGAGATCCGGACCGATGAGAGTGACCTTCATGTCTTCTACCTGATCCAGAGGCAACGCCATAACAAGCTCGAAGCCCGGCTGTGACGGTCCACCAAGCTCCACGTACATATCGCCCTTTCTGATCCTTTCTCCCTCATACATTGGAGAAATGTCGAATGGAAACTCTGCCTCTTCCCCTTCACTCTCCTTGACCTTTACCCCTTCCGGGATCTCAATTCTTTTCCTTTCAACCATGCTTAACCCACCTCCTTGGTATTATAACCTCGACTTACATCCTTAACTACACTCAAAGCTCAATTTTTGTTTATTTGTATTTATCGCTTTTTACCTATTCTCGATTTAACACGATTTCTCATTTTAAGGAGCATTTTTCATGCTCCCCTCTCTTTTTGGGGAAAGTAGAATTTAAATTAATCGAAAATATTCCGGAGTATCAATTTTTTAGATGCAAATAACAAAAAGTATTACTAAATTGTAAAAAAGTATTAAATCAAATCCAGTCTAACTGTCTCACCGTTGACAACTTCTTTCTCGGTGAGTGTAAGCTTCTTGATAACCCCACCTGCACGCAGGTAGTATGGAGTCACAGGCTTCACAGGATAGCTGGAATCGTGAGAGTACGGAAGGATGACCGTGTAATGGCCATTGACAACTTTTGCAGTGGTGTAGTACTCGAAGGTTCTGTTTTGATTCGTGAGTATGGTGGCGTTTACCACAACCTCTGTTACATTACTTCCGACTTTTCCGGTCACAACCGCCCCCTTAACTCTCTCGAATATCTTCACATATCCAGACGGACTGAGTTTGACGGGGATTCCAATTTTGTTTTTGTAGAGCTGATTGTACGCATACTTATACAGCACTTCCTGAGTACCCATTGAGGGTTCAACGCCATATATCGCTCTCCGCATCGCTTCCTGAAATGCAACGGTGGTAACGAGGCTCTGGTTGGTGAGATCCACAAACGAGCTGTATCTCTTCCATTCTGAGGGGAGATCACTTTCATATATCATCCTGTAGTGGGCAAGGCCGCTTCCGTCAAAAAGATGCAGTCTTGCTTCCATAGTTCTGTAGTACAGCTCACTGGGTATTCTGAGGGGTATTATCACTGAATTTGGAGGGACATCCCACCTGGATGTGGCGTAACCAATCTGTCCTCCCTGTGTTACATACATGAATCCGGCGTAATACTTTTCTGCAAGGTGTAGGTCTCCCTCAGCCCATACAGCCATTGCATAGAATTTACCCGTTTCCATTTCAACATCGCTTACAACGTACTTAACATTAAGCTGCTTTGCCACCCACTCGGCATAGCTCTCATTCTCTGCGGTAAAGAATGACGATGCTCCGGGAACGTTGTTGTACTTGTTCCCGATCCCCGCCTGGAATGGGTTGGCTATCGGCATTCGGTGTGCTATCGCTTCAATCCAGTGTCCGTAGTCCCACCAGCTTATGACGCCGTAGGTGGCAAATGGATAGCTGTAGGGCTTTTTGTTGCTTGCGGGTGTTGGATATAACTGGTAGTAGAAATTATCGTACTTTTCTTTATCCGGAGTATGTTCTCTCATCCACATTAAGGCGTCGTACCACTGTTTCTGTGGTCCACCAGCGTAGTAGCTTTGAGCATCCGCAAAAGCGTAGGTCGGATAAACTGCAGCAATTGCCAGAAGAATTGCCACAGCAACTCTGAACGAGCTGAATTTGGTCTTAACCCCCACCGTACTTTCAATGGCTTTGTAAAGGTGAAACCTCTCGAAAATTACATTTAGAATGAGTGCAGAGTAAATTGCGGTAACCGCTGCAAAGTAGTAGGCAAACCTGTTCTCACCCCACAGAGCGATAAACATTGCGATTGCCCATATCATAAGGCTAATTTCCACGAATCTTCTTTGCTTCACGATCCTGTACGCTCCGTAAAAAATCCCTGCCATACCGAAAAAGAACAGAGAGCCAAAGTGCAGTACGGCATTTGCCAGAGTGAATTCTCCATTGTGTGTGAAGAAGAATGGATACACCTCGGCAACTGTTAATGAACCTCCCTTTGGCTGAATAACCCGGAGGATGTACTGCAGATTTCTCGCAAAGTCGGGAGCGATAACAAAAACAATGCCCGTCAGGATTGCTGTGAGTGTCAGAATTGCTGCTGGTAGGCCGTATTTCCTGTTTATCCCAACTTTTTCAAAAAATCCATCATCTGCCAGTTTGCCCAACTGGTAAAACACACCTGAAATTACTGCTGAGCCAGAGAGTACGAGAAGCTGGAAGGGGGAGTAAAGTGTCGTGCTGAAACCACTGTAGTGAAATGCAAATGGCAGATAAATTAAAGAAGCGATTATTAAAGAAATTGACGCTATTGCAGTCAGATTTTTTGTGTCCGAGTCAACAAATTCTTTGAGGAGCATTGCGAAGAAGACGAATGCAAGAATAAGGAAGGCAGAGATGAATCCCGGGGCCCACGCAAGCATGTAGAGACCTATTGAAAGTCCCGAAACTACCGGATATAAAACCTGCTTGGAATTCAGGTTTTCTCGCAGTGGCCTATCCTTCCAGCGGTTGTATGCAAGTAAAAACGTTCCGAGAACAGTCACCTGCCAGAAAGCCTCCCATATGTGGTGATCGTTGAACCCCAACATGCTTCTTTGCAAAAATTGTCCGGGGATGATTGCAGCCAAAAATGCAGCCATCACAGCAGTTTTTTTGCCAAAAACTTCTCTTGCAAGCATATATATTGGAAATATTATCAGTATTCCACCGATTGCCGGAATAAATGCAAGAACAGCCCTCAAGCTCTCTCCACTAGTTGCTCCAAAAATAATTCCTGCTATGGCCCCAAGATAGACTAAAAACGGCCCAAAGTGCGTGTAGGAGCCGTAAGGATAGTGGGTGAAGGGGTCGAACCAGATTCTGGCAGGGAAGTTATGTATCGTGTTTTCGATAAGTCTGTAATAGTACCAGGGATCGTTACCCCCCAGTCTGACAGTCCATGTGAAAACACTGTCCCAGGGGTTGAGAACCCTAAGTTTGAAGGATATTGCCGCAGCTACTATCAGAATTGGCAGGTGCCAGTATTTTTTGAGCATCACTTTTGAATCTTGCATGGGAGAAAAAGTAAAAAGCTTAATTTAAACTTTCTGATAGCATGATTACCTTCGTTGGTCTGGGATTGTGGGACATTGAAGATATATCAATCAAGGGATACAATGCTGTAAAAGAAGCTGATGAAGTTTTCATAGAGTTCTATACCTCCAGGATATCCTCCAGCCTGGATGAAATTGAAAAATTTTTTGGTAGAAACGTCAGAGTCCTGGAAAGGTCAGATCTGGAGGAAAACAGCTTTAAAATCATTGAGGCAGGGAAGGAAAGAGATGTGGTCATTCTTACCCCGGGCGATCCCATGGTTGCCACAACACACTCATCAATAAAACTTGAGGCGGAGAGAAGGGGTGTGAAAACGAGAATTATTCACGGTGCCAGTATAATCAGTGCTGTGTGTGGGCTTACGGGATTGCACAACTACCGGTTTGGTAAATCTGCAACTGTTAGCTGGCATACCTCAAGAACGCCTGCAGACGTGATAAAGTCAAATTTGAAAATCGATGCACATACTCTTCTCTTTCTGGACCTTCATCCAAGTCCAATGAGGGTAAACGATGCCATAGAAAAGCTCATTGTAATTGACGATGGGCTGAGGAAAGTTTACGGCGTTGGCATAGCGAGAGCTGGAAGCGAAAGTGCTGTAGTGAGATGTGACAGGCTGGAAAGGTTGAAAGACATTGATTTTGGAGAGCCGTTGCACATTCTGATCATTCTTGCAAAAACACTTCATTTCATGGAATACGAGTGTTTAAGAGAATTTGCCAGCGCCCCTGAAGAGCTGAAGAGGCTGGTGGTTTGAAGGTGAGGTGGCTTTCAGTTCGAGAAAAGGCCGGCCTGCTCCTCCTGACGATCGGCTTTGCTGCCATACTTTACTTGTACTGGAGGTTCTGATATGAAAATGCCAAAAAACCTTGATGAGATTAAGAATCACTTCGGTGATCTGATCGACGAAGTTACAGCAAAACTGCTTGAGAACTATGCAAAAGGAGAGGAAAATGAAACTCATGCCGGGAAATATGGAAGGGTGACGGTTAGGGGGAGGGTTGTAAAAGTATTTCCAATCAGACATTTCAGCAAAAACGGCAGAGATGGAAAGGTTTGCTCGGTCATAATTGAAGATGATTGCAGGATCAATTTTTGGAACGATGCTGCGGAACTTATAGAGGCCGGCGATGTGGTAGAGGGCGTTATTTTGAGGGTTAGGGGATGGTTCAGAAATGGAGAGGTGCAGGTCAACAGCATTTCCGAAGTTGAGATCGAAACGGATTTCGTTGAAATCTCTCAGCTTGAGAAATACAGGGGAAGGAGGGTAAATCTCAGAGGATGGGTAAGCGGAATCGGTGACCCTGAAAAAGCAGAGGAAATATTTATTTCAGACAAGACCGGGAGGGTCAGGGTGGCTCTGGAAGACAAGGAGGTTTACTTCAAAGCCGATATCGGAAGCTATATTGAAGTTTTCAATGGGATCGTAACGAATGGTGGGGTTTATGTGGATAAAAACTCCAGGGTGAGATTCGGTGAATAGAAGAGGTGCGACCAGCACCTGCAGTCAGAACATCCAAAATTCCTGATTCCTTCAAGCACCTCACCCAGTTTCAGAGCTACATTGCACTCCGACTCCTTCAGAATTACAGCACCAATTGCGCACATTATGCTCGAAATGTAATCTATGTGCCACCTCGTTGCTTTTTTCTCGGCAAAATGTCTTCTTATCCTGTGGACTCCATTATTTGCGCTTCCGACGTAGTAGTAGTAACCGGCCCTGAAGGTCACTCTTCCCAGACTGCCAACTTTAAGTTTGATGTCAGTATCATTTTGAAGTATTACAATGTAGGAGACCACAGAAATTCATGCTCGCTAAATTTTTAAAATATCTCCTTACCTTTTAATCGCATGAAAAGGTACACAGTCCTAGTCATAGCCCTGCTCTTCGCTTGCTGTGCAGGGCAGATTGCGGAGTTCAGCTCTCTTTCTCATGAAGAATACTGCAGCAAAGTTTGGAGGTATGATGTCGAATGTGCTGTTGAGCACATGCTTACCGATAAAGAGGTTAGCAAGGTCGCATCTCTGGCTGAAACCCTGAAAGGTGAAAACTGCAAAGACACTGCCTGGAACATTCTCGAGTGGGAGGACGAAAATCTTCAATATGATTACGAAAAAGCATCACTGCCACCACCTCAGATTGTGATAGGTGGAGGAAGTGTTGAGGTCCACGACACCGGGAGAAGGATACAGACTCCCGCTGAGACGGTATCGCTCAGGAAAGGAATTTGCACGGACTACGCAATTTTGACTCTTGCGCTGCTTAAAGGAGCAGGTTGTGACGGTTATCTGGTAAATGTGACATTCGAAAAAGGAGAAGGGCATGTTGCGGCTGCAATACTGCTAAACGGGACCTTTTTCATACTCGACCAGCACCTGCCTCCACTCGATCCCGGCAGTTACTACAAAAAGTGGCTGGAAGAGGGGAGAAAGGTCAAGTTTGCTGAGGTTTACTACGGTAACACGACAGTTGGTCTTGATTTCTCGCATGGGTACAGCCTCAGTGAAAGTGATGCCGATAAACTTGAGATGCTTGTAGCAGATATGTTCAGACACACCGGCCTGAAAGAGGATCCGAGGCTGAGTGGAAAAATGCTCCCTCCCGGCTACAGAGATGGGAAAGTCATAAAACTTACACTCGGGATGGCTGAATACTACCATCCGGAATTCAAAATGCAATTTGCCAGATATATATTCAAGCTGCTTAATGAAAAAAATGATAATTTTCGAGCTTTTAACCTTAAGATAAGTGTACAGAAAGGTGGACTGGAGGTTGTACTTTACGTTGCCAGGTAGTAAGAGTTATTTATTACACCGCCAAATATCAGGGTGTGAGAGTGTACGTCATCGACTCCAGTGCCATCTTTCAGAGAAAGGCCGTTTACGCTAACATGGTGACCGTGCCGGAGGTAGCGGCAGAGATACTTGATGAAGCTTCAGCACTCTACTTCAGCATAAAAAATCTCAGAGTTGAGGAGGCCACGGATGAGGGAGTTAACAAAGTCATAGAAGCTGCAAGAAAGACAGGAGATATCCACAAACTGTCTCAGACAGATATAAAGGTTCTCGCAAAGGCAATTGACGAAATGGAAAAAGGAAACGATGTTGTACTCGTGACTGACGATTACGCAATTCAGAATGTGGCCATGAGCCTCGGTATAAAGTTCGACTCAATTCTGCATCGGCAGATATCAAAAGAGTTTAAATGGATAAAGGTATGTAGAGGATGTGGTAGAAAAATTGATTCCGACATCTGCCCCGTTTGCGGGAGTGAGGCAATAATTAGGAGGGTTAAAAATGACAAAAATAGAGACCTTGGTTGAAAGAGCGAGAAAACTGAAGGAGAAAGGCCTGACAACCGAAGAAATTGCGGATGAACTTAACGTTTCAAGAGAAACCGCAATGTGGCTGATTACAAGAGTCAGTGAAACTCCCCCCTCAGACATCTATGTCGAGTGGAGAAAACTCACGAAACCGTCGAGGTTGAGACATCTTGCTTCGGCAATAGCCGATATGATACGGGAGGAGGTATCCGAAAGGGTTGATGCTGTTGTTGGAATTGCGACAAGCGGGATTCCTCTGGCGTCAATGGTTGCAGAGGAGTTAGGTTGCGATCTTGCAATTTACTACCCCCGGAAGTTCAAAACTGAAGAAGAGAGGCCGAGAGGTGGAATACTGAGTGAGAATTTTGCCAGGGTGATCGGCAAGAACTGCGTTATTATTGATGATATAATATCGACGGGCAGATCCATCAAGGAGGCTGCAGAAATTATAGAGGCACATGAGGGTAGAGCTCTTTGCGCTGCAGTGATTGTGAACAAAAGAGGCGGGGATGAGATAGACTCCCTCCCAGTACTGAGTATGCTGAAAATACTGAGGATATAATGGATGTCACGGTTGTTATTCCAACCCTGAATGAGGAGGAGGCGATTGGTGAGGTAGTCGAAGGTTTCGTCCGTCAGGGATTTAAGGTTCTCGTCATTGACGGAAACAGCAAGGACAGAACGAGAGAAATAGCACGGCAAATGGGTGCTGAGGTTGTGGTTCAGACCGGGAAAGGAAAAGGTCAGGCAGTGGCAGAGGCTTTTGAAATCGTCAACAGCGAAGTTCTGGTTCTGGTAGATGGAGACGGGAGTTATCTGCCGGAAGAAGTTACAAAGCTGCTTGAACCAATAAATAGAGGTCTGGCAGACCACGTGGTGGGTAACAGGTTTGCCAACTATGAAAAGGGAGCTTTCACAAGATTAAACCTCGTTGGCAACAAAATTCTGAACTTTTTCTTCAGATTTGCCTATGGTATCGAGCTCAGGGACATTCTGTCCGGATACAGGGCATTGAAAAGGGAGGTTTATAAAAACGTGGAGTTGAAAAAAGCAGGATTCGAAATTGAAACTGAACTCACCGTTGAAACAATTGCCAAAGGGTTCAGAATTCTCGAAATTCCGATAACATACAGAAAAAGAGGTGGAAAAACCAAACTAAACCCTCTGATGGACGGTTTCAGAATCGGGAAGACGATATATGAACTGATGAGCAGGTACAGTCCTGCCAGATACCTTTACATCATTGGACTGATTTTCATTTTTGCAGGCATACTTTCAGGTGGCTACGTGGTTTATCAGTGGTTTCACAGAATTACCCACTATCTAATGGCGATCCTGACATCTCTGTTCATTATCACCGGAGTCCAGCTCATAATGTTCGGACTGATTGCAGACTTCATATTCAGAAGTAATGTGGAGTTTCGCAAGGAGTTAAGAAGAATCAGAGAGGCGATGGAATTTGAACGTAAGGGAGATTGAAAGGCTGTTTGAACAAAATCTGCACGATCTCGGGAAAATTGCGGATTCGATAAATGACTGCGTCATGTTCGTCATTAACAGACATATAAACTACACGGATATCTGCATCTCCCGCTGCCCGCTTTGTGCATTCAATAACAGGGAGAGGTATCTCCTGACAATCGACGAAGTTGTGAAAAAGGCCAGAGAAGCTTACAGTGAGGGGGCAACAGAGTTTCATATTGTTGGAGGTCACAATCCTGAACTCAGTGTGGAGTATTTCGAAGAGATGTTCAGAAGAATAAAGAAAGAGATGCCCGATGCCGTTATTAAAGCTTTAACGGCAACTGAAGTGTACTACTATGCCAAAAAGAATAAAATGAGTGTAAAGGAATTTTTAAACCGTCTGAAGGATGCCGGACTGGAAGCAATGCCGGGTGGCGGTGCGGAGATTCTTGTGGACGAGGTCAGAAGGAGAATCAGCCCGAACAAGTGCAGCAGTGAGGAGTGGCTGAGGGTTATGGAGACCGCTCACAAGCTTGGGATAAGGAGTAATGCAACAATGCTCTTCGGACATGTGGAGAGTATAAGGCACAGGGCAATTCACCTTTACAAGCTGAGAAAGCTTCAGGAAAGAACAGGAGGGTTCATATCGTTCATACCGCTCGTTTATCATCCTGAAAACACACCTTTGAATGATATTGTGAAAGAGAAAACAGACGCTGTGGACATTCTGAAAACGATCGCAGTTTCAAGGATAGTTCTGGACAATTTCAAGAGTATCAGAGCTTACTGGGTTATGCTTGGGGAAAGATTGACCGAGGTGGCTGTGAGGTACGGGGCGAATGATATAGACGGAACAATCATGGGTGAAAAAATCACGCATGCTGCAGGAGCAAAAACGCCGGAAGGTTTGACGGTGGATAGGCTGATTGAGATTGGAAAGAGTGCAGGAAAGAGAGTTGGGCAGAGGGATACGTTCTGCAACATCATAAGGTGGTATACCTGAGGGATGGGATGAAGGTCGGAAAATTTGGATACCTCAACAACTTTCTGCCATACTACTTTCTCAACGGGGTCGAGGTTGTTGAAGCAACGCCAAAGGATATGGCATCCAAGCTTTTGAACGGACAGATAGACTACGCTCCCATTCCTGCCTTTTTCTATCTTTCCAGAAAAGATCTACTGAGACACTACAGATTTTGTGTTGCCTCTTTCGGGAAAGTACTCAGCGTTGTTGTCGTTTCAAGGGAAAAAGAACTTGACGATGGCCCAATTGCAATAACGAAGGATAGCATGACATCCGTAAGCCTTCTGAAAATAATTCTGAGGGAGAGGGGGCTGAGAAACAGACTTGTACCGATGAAAACTGCCATAGCCCAGGAAATGCTGGAAAGATGCAGACACGCTCTTGTAATAGGAGATGAGGCTATAAAGGCAAGAATGATATACAGAGTTGTGATGGATCTGGGTGAAGAGTGGTACGACCTGACATCACTTCCGATGGTTTTCGGAATTTCTGCTTCTCTGAAAAACGTGGATGCTTCAAATCTGGATTCAAGGATACTGGAATCTCTCAACAAAGCTTACGAGAACATTGAGAGCGTTCTTGAAGACGCCGAAAAAACATTTAAGATGCCGAGGGAGTTTCTGATTGAATACTTCAGAACCCTCAGGTTTGAACTTGGGGGTAAGGAGAGGAGGGGACTGAATGAGTTTGAGAAGTACTGCAGAGACTGTGGACTACTTCGGTAAAGACATTGGCAAAAAGGAGGCTTTGAAACTTTTTGAAATGGACATACACGACGTGGGCCGTATTGCTGATGAAATAAGGAGACAGAAGTGCGGAGACCTTGTCACATTTGTCATTGATACAAACATCAACTACACCAATGTGTGCGTTTCAAAGTGCAGGTTCTGCGCTTTCTATGCCAGAAATGGGGGCTACGTGCTACCCTACGAGGAGATACTGAAAAGGATTGGGGAGGCTGCAAATATCGGTGCAACGCAAATCATGCTGCAGGGTGGTTTGAATCCGGAACTTGGTATTGAGTGGTTTGAGGTTTTGTTCAGGAAAATCAAGGAGAGATATCCGGGTGTGCATATCCACAGTCTTTCTCCTCCGGAAATAGTTTTTCTCGCAAAAACTGAGAAGATGAGCGAGAGAGAGGTTCTGGAGAGGTTGAAAAGTGCTGGCCTCGACTCCCTGCCGGGTGGCGGTGCGGAGATTCTTGTGGACGAGGTCAGAAGGAGAATCAGCCCGAACAAGTGCAGCAGTGAGGAGTGGCTGAGGGTTATGGAGACCGCTCACAAGATGGGAATTCCAACCACTGCCACAATGATGTTCGGGCATGTGGAGAGCAACAAGGACATACTGGATCATCTGCTCAAGCTTAGAGAGCTGCAAAAGAAGACGGGGGGTTTTACTGCCTTCATCCCCTGGACCTTCCAGCCGGGCAACACTGATCTCTACTGTGAGATAAAAAGACCGGTGTCCCCTCTGAGATATCTCCAGGTTCTGGCCATTTCCCGGATAGTTCTTCACAACTTCAGGAATATTCAGGCCTCATGGCTGACACAGGGGTTTGACATCGCAACCCTGAGCCTGTTTTTCGGGGCCAACGATTTCGGCGGAACGATGCTTGAAGAGAATGTGGTGAAAGCTACAGGCAAGGCGTTCAGACCTGCAAGGGTGGATGAGATAGTAAAAGCCGTTAAGGCCGTGGGTAGACCCGTTGCCCTGAGAGACACGTACTACAAAATTCTGGAGTGGTTCTGATGCTTGAGAGTATAAAAAAGCTTATCGAAAAATACGGATTGGTTGCAGAGGTTGAGGAAATAAATCCTGCTGATTTGAGGCTGGATTTAAGAGCCAGATGGAAGTGCATGTTCGGGTGCGATAGCTATGGAAAGCCGTCGTGCCCACCCAATGTTCCGGACTATGACGAGTGTGTGAGATTCGTTACTTCCTACAAAAGGGCATTTCTGTTCAGGTTCAAGATTGAGAAAATCGAGGATATCAGAAAAGCTCAGGAGTTTATGATTGAGGCGGAGATGAGTCTTAAAAAACCTTACGCTCTTTCAACTTTCCCGGGAGGGTGTATGATCTGTGAAGAGTGCAGTGGAAGGTGCAGCAAGGTGAGACCTTCTCTCTCCGCACTGTGCATAGATGCTTCAGGGTTCAACATCAAAGAAGAGATGGTTGCCATACTTTTTGTCGAATAAATATTTACCTGTTTTTTATCCGGAAAGCTGCGAGGAATAGTAACATCTCAATCACAGAAACAGGAAAGGCAAAATTCGCAAAACTCTGTTTCAGCAGCAGTGTTGCAAATCCGCCAGAAGCAATGGGCAGGAAGACCACCACCAGTGAAATGAAAAACGAAATCGCAGACTCCACATTGATGGGGTCGTTAGAAATCCTGCTTGAGAAGGTGACTGCTACAAGTATCACGGCCAATCCGGTGGGGACAATAGATAGAGCGTTCACAACGTTACCGCCTCTGCAGTATACTGCAGCGATTATGATGGCCAGGGAGAGGAGATAAACAAACAGAGAAGAAACAACTTTCGATATTCTGACTTCTTGCTCCGTGAGTGGTAGTGAGTGCGTATAACTGCTCCTGTCCAGCACGGTAAATGTTGAAGCTGTTGCAACGGTCATTATCTGCATAACAGCAACACTCAGTATCTCAGAGCCTTTGAAGAAGAAGAGGAGGTATATCAGACCGTTAAAGAGTGGCAAGAAAGCTATGACTGCCATCTGAGGACTTCTGAACAGCAGTTTGAAATCCTTGACGACCATCGCTGCAAGTCTACCAGTTTTCTTAACTTTCCAGATGGTCTTCTTCCCGTAAACTTTTGCAAAATTCTCCTGCGCAATTCTATCAATGGAGAAAGTAAAAAGAACGGTGGACAGTACCACATACGGCAAACTCATCAGTGCATGGTTGAGATTCAGCGGATCGGAAATCCACATGCTGAACGGGACTGGGTATATGAAGACATACCTATCCAGCCCTTCTGTCCTGTAGATCAGCAGGATGAGCTGATAGAGGAAGTACACACCATAAAAGGAGAGCATCCACAGTACCGTTACTGCTGTTTTAACAATCGAGCCAGTAAGGGAACCGCTCGCATGGATGTTGCTTAACTTTTTTCCGAGCAGAATGTTGATCGCAAGAGAAAACATCACTGCGGTTGTATAGGCAATCGCTGCCGGGATTGCAGAAAGAGGATTTCTAATGGTGATGAATCCTACAAACAGCAGGAACCCTGCAATTACGGGCCAGTCATAGAGGCGAAAAAAGCCCAGCACTCTGACCTTCTCTATTTCTCTTTTGCCAAGTGGAAGGGTGTGAAGGTAGCTGAGATCGAGCTTGAAATAGGAGTTGGAGAAACTGATACCAAAAAACAGCATTATGATCGTGAGGGAGAGCAGTGAACCGGTGTAATGCTCACTTTCAAACACCATTCCGCAGCTTATAATCACGGCCAGACCCAGAAAGATTTTGACGATCAGAGTGTTTGCCCTGAGATATTTGCTGATTCTTTCCGGGTCAGCCCTGCTGTGCTCTACCATATTTCTGATCACTGCCTCAGCGTAAACGAGGTCCGCAAAATTATATAGAGGCAATAATCTTCCCAAGATTTTCATACTGACCAGTGATTTCCAGAAACACTTCTTCGAGACTTTTACCAGCCAGGATCTCATCAATGTTTCCTTCTGCTATCTTCCTTCCACCGTTTATAACCACCACCCTTGTGGCGAGCTTTTCCGCAACATCAAGAATGTGGGTCGATAGCAGCACGCCGCCATTCTCGGCCTTTTTTGATATTACCTCCTTGAGGACTCTGGCTGAAAAAACGTCTAATCCGTTAAGCGGCTCGTCAAGTAACAGGTAGGGTGGATCATGAAGCAAAGCTGCTATAACTGCAACCTTCTTTCTGTTTCCCATTGAGAGGGAAAGGATTGGCCTGGTCATGTAATCCTCAATTCTGAAAATCCTTACGAGATTTTCAACCCTTTTCTCTACATTTTCGAGCTCTCTAACCGAAATTATGAAGTTGAAGAGTTCTTCCGGAGTCAGATGGTCTATCAGGTTCACCTCCTCAGGGACGTAACCAAAAAGATTCTTGGCCTCTTTCGTTCTGGCGTCTACCCCGTCAAACCTTATATCCCCATCATAATCAACAATTCCCACCAGAGACTTCATTATTGAGCTTTTTCCTGCACCGTTTGGCCCCAGAATTGCCACAACTTCTCCCCTGCCTATCGTGAAGTCAACCCTGTTCACTGCAATCACTTTTCCGTACTTTACTGTAAGATTGCTAACCTCGATCACATTTCATGGCATGCTGTAGCATATTTATGATTTTCGCTATTGAAGTTCCTGGCAGATATCTCTTCCCGACTCAACCATGATTGGGAAGAACGACCTTTCCCGGGTTCAGAATGCCCCTGGGGTCAAACAGACTCTTTATTTCCTTCATAATTCTGTACTGATCGGGACAGATCTCGGCCAGTTCCTGAATCTTGACAGTACCTATACCATGTTCACCGCTGATTACGCCCCCGTAGCTTACTGCAAGTTCTAAAAGCTTCTTTCTGAATTCGAAATACGTATTCTCCCAGCCGTCGTAAATCAGTGGATGCTGATGGACATTCCCGTCACCCGCATGGCCGTAGGTTACCAGCTCAATTCCGTATTTTTCTGCAAGCTCATTGCTTTTTCTCCAGTAATCTGCGATTTTAGCAGGAGGAACGCACGCATCCAGAATTTCAATGATTTCATTTCTCAAACCCTCATAAATCAATCCCCTCACCGCCATTAAATCGTCCTGTTCCCTTTTCCCCGTTGCGACAAAAACATCTATGGCACCCTTATTTTCAGCAATCTCCGCCGCCTCTTCAGCCTCATCAAACCGTTCAAAAATCATCAGAAGGTGTGCTTCCCCCTCCCTGCTTACCCAGCGCCTTCCGCTTACCCTTTCTCCAATTTCAACCGCCCTTCTTTCCATAAACTCAAGGGCCATGGGAAGCATTTTGGATGAAATCTCAACCACACAACTCATTGCGTCCTCCATTCTCTGGAATGGAGCTGCCAGAACAGTAATGTCCTTCATTGCAGGAAAAAGACGCAGTGTGGCCTGAGTAACGACTCCAAGTGTCCCCTCACTCCCTATCAAAAGGTGGAGCAATGAGTAACCCGAAGAGTTTTTCACAGTCCTTCCCCCCACCCTCAGTATCTTTCCACTTGCCAGAACGAACTCGAGACCAAGAACGTAGTTCCTCATTGTGCCGTATTTAAGTGCTCTAACACCACCTGCATTTGTGGCGATCATGCCCCCTACCGTTGCAGTCTCTGCTCCGGGATGGGGCGGGAAGCTGAGCCCGTTTTTAAACGCTGCCCGGTCAAGCTGTTTCAATGTAACTCCAGCACCACAAACCGCCACCCTGTTCTCAGTATCAACTTCAATCTCAACCATTTTCTCTGTTGAAAGCAGAATTCCATTTGCTGTGGGTACGGCGCCACCGCTAAGCCCCGTTCCCCCACCACGGGTGAAGACAGGAATACCTCTCTCGTTTGCAAATTTCAGTATTTCAGACACATCCACGCTGTTCTCCGGTTTAACCACGACAAAATTTTCTGCCGGTTCAGGAGCTATCAGGGGTGGAGTTTCATCAACTCGGTAGGCATCTGAAGGTGGGAAGACCTCACATATTTTGCCCAGCTCTTCAACCCAGTCCATGAAAAAATTGGGAACTAGAATTTAAGAACTCTTGCAGAAACCACTATTGGATCCCAGATTGGGGTGAATGGTGGGGCATAGCCAAGATCGGCAAAGAAAATATCTCTTGTCGTAAATCCAGCCTGAATCATTGATGCAAAAACGTTCACCCTCATCGCAACATCTGCCCCCAGAACCTGGGCTCCGAGCACCCTGTTCGTCTCCTTCTCAGCAACAACTTTCAGCGTGGTATCCCTCGCTCCCGGATAGTAATGCACTCTTGTTTTCGCCTTTATCGTTGCGGTTTTGACTTCAAAACCTTCATTTATCGCTGCCTTCTCCGTCAATCCAGTAGCACCGATTTCAAAGTCAAAAAACTTTGTAAGCTGCGTCCCGAGCACCCCGGGAAACTCAATGTCCCCACCGGCAGCGTTTACACCCGCAACGTACCCCATTTTGTTTCCCGGCGGGGCGAGTGGTATCCAAACCCTCTTTCCTGTAATCATGTGTACGGTTTCCGCACAGTCTCCGGCGGCGTAAACGTTTTCAATGTTTGTCTGCATCCTGCTGTCCGTCCATATTGCCCCTGTTTCACCGATTCTGCATCCTATCTGCTCTGCAATTGCCGTGTTCGCCTTAACCCCTGTTGCAACTATAACAACATCGGCAGGGTACTCACCCTTATCGGTTACAACCTTTCTAACCATTTCGTTTCCTTCAAAGGCCAGCACCCTTTCCTGGAGTCTGAGATCAACCCTTTTCTCAATCTCCTGCCTCACGGTTTCGGCAACATCCTTATCAAGATTTGGTAGCGGCTGGTCTAGATACTCAATTACGGTTACCTTCTTACCCTGTTCTGCAGCAGCCTCCGCCATCTCCACACCGACGTATCCCGCACCCACTATTACCACATTACGAGCCTTAATGACTGCATTCCTGAGTTCTTCTGCCTGTGACGGGTGTCTGACAGTAAAAACATTCTTCAAATCGAGTCCCTCAAAGGGTGGAGTCTTGGGTAACGCTCCGGTAGCTATTATAAGCTTATCCCACTCGTATTTTTTCTCCTGTCCGTTCTCCAAAACCCTAATGAATCCATCTCCTGCCTCCACAACTCTGGCATTCATGTGTAGATCAATTCCCCTCTTTTCCCTGAAAAACTCCGGTGGATAGTACATCAGATGAGAAGGGTCTGAAAGTCCCTCAACGACGTATGGAATGCCGCACGGGGCATGGCTTACAAAACTGGTCTCTTCAAAAACAATCACGTCCCATCCTGACTTCAGAGCCTTTACCCTTGAAGCAGCACTCATTCCTGCTGCTCCACCGCCAACCACAACAACTTTCATGGTTTATTATTCTCCAAGTTCAATTTATGCTTTTCGCGGATTTGCTGAAAAATACAAATTTATAATCCGTTCATCAGACTTCGGCCCATGATAATAACCGATGACCACATGCATCTTTACAATAATCTCAAACTTAAGGCACTGGAACAGTTCAGGAATGCTAGCGGAACTCACGTATTTCTGGTTAACCTGCTTTGCCATCACTACGGTGTTAAACCAGAAAAGGGTATGGATTTTGCTGAGGTCTTTGATAGGCATGTGTCTCTGGTGAACAGGGCAAACAGAATAGTTAAAGCTTATGCAGTTCTTGGAGTTCATCCGGCAGAAATAACCGTTCTTGGAGACAGACTTGGATATGAGAGAGCCGCAGAAATAATGAAAGATGCACTCGAGCTGGCAGGAAGATACGTCGAGGAGGGAAAGGCGGTGGCTCTGAAGTCGGGACGACCCCACTATCCGGTAAGCAGACAGGTATGGAAGCTGAGCAATGAAGTTCTGATGCATGCATTTGAGGTCGCAAAAGATGTCGGATGCGCCGTACAGCTCCACACGGAAAGCTACACAAAAGAGGGTATGATGGAGATAGCGAAAATGGCTGACAGGGCAGGTTTGAAAAGAGAGAAGGTCGTGAAACACTTCTCACCAGCAAGAGTGAAGGAATTTGAGGAAATCGGTATTTTCCCCTCTATACTTGCCGGAAATGACAACGTTCTGAAGGCTGCAACTCAGGGAGATAGATTTACGGTGGAGACGGACTACATAGATGACCGCAGGAGGCCCGGGGCAGTACTCGGTCCAAAAACGGTTCCCAGAAAGATGAGGGAACTGCTGGAAAAAGGTTATGATGAGGACTTCATCTACAAAATATGTGTCGAGAACATCGAGAGGGTTTACGGGGTAGAGTTATGACGCTCTCAGAAAACTTTGCGGTAATAAATGCAAAAAAGTCAATCGAAAGAAGGGGTTTTGGTGTAAAAAAGGGAGATAAAATTTACCTTCATCCGATAGAGGCTGTTTACCTCCAGATGAGGGGTATAGCAAACTTCGGGGAAATGTCAGAGGTCCTTGAGTGGGCTCAAGATCAGATGGAGGATTTTTCCACGTACTATTTTGTCTACGAAGATCTGAGAGACAGGGGAAACAGAGTAAGAATTCAGGGAGAGTATCTCTTAACGAACAGAGCCTATCTACCCATTTCAGAAAGAAAAAAAGTTCGGATCGCAGAAATAGCTGAGAAGGCAGAGAGTTTCAAAGATTTTCGACTGGCTGTTGTTGATGAGGAAAGCGAGATAACATACTATCGGGTGTATGAACCGGATATGACGGGAGAACAGGTAGAGGAGATATGTGAAATCAGGGGCATAGTGCTCAAAGATCGTGTACTGACACCTGATACGGAAATATTCAAGAAGTTCTTTTTCGGAAGTTACAAGGGTGAGTTCGTGGCACTCTCCCTTATTGAAAGTGTTTATCTGGCAGAAATGGGGGTCCTGAAAATTTTGAACGGTGATGTGAAGACGCTTGTTGAAACTGCCAGAAAGGTGGAGGATAACTTTGACAGAAGATATGAGGTTTACAAAGACCTTAAAACAAGAAAATTTGTGGTCAAAACTGGCTACAAGTTCGGCTGTGATTTTAGAATATACAGAAAGGTTACAGGTGCTGATGATCTCCCGCATTCTGAGTATCTCATAGACATCACAGATGACAGGACCATGAAGCTCAGCGAAATCGCCAGGGCCGTTAGGCTTGCACAAAACGTCCGGAAAAGGATGGTGTTCGTTTTTGGAAATAGATACATCTGTTTTGAGAGGGTGAAAATATGAGGGTCGTGGTTGGTTCCAAGAATCCCACGAAAGTTGAGGGTACCAGACAGGCATTCTTGCAGTATTTTGAGGACGTGGAGGTTACAGGTGTGGAGGTGAAAACGGACATTCCTTCCCAACCCTTCGACGGTGAAACCATAACAGGAGCAATTGAGAGGGCTAAAAAATCTTACTCCAGCGAATATGACTTCTCTGTTGGTATTGAAGCAGGGCTTTTCAGATTTGATGGGACGATTACAGGCTATATCGATTTTCAGGTGGCAGCCATCTACAATGGAAAGGTTTACACCCTAGGTTTCGGTCCCGGATTTGAGTATCCCCCAATGGTAATCGGTGAGGTGCTTAAGGGAAAGGAAGTTGGAGATGTAATGTCAGAACTTTCAGGAATAGAGGATCTCGGGAAAAAGACCGGAGCGGTGCATTACCTCAGCAAAGGTGTGATTTCAAGGACCGAACTGGCAAGACTGTCAGTCACTATGGCTTTAATACCCTGGATTAACAGGGAACTTTACCTATGAGAGTCATTCGTCCATTTGATCCGTGGAAATCGAAACTGTGCACATGCCCAGAAAAATACTCCTTCAATCCTTACACAGGTTGCGCCCATGACTGCACTTACTGCTACGCCACCTACATACCAAACTTCCGTCATCTGAGAGAAAAGAAGGACCTGTTCAGAAACCTTGAGAGAGACCTGAAAACATTACCCCCGGATTCCCTGATCTCGATGTCCAACAGTTCAGATCCGTATCCGCCTGTGGAAAGACAGAGAGAGATTACCAGAAAATGTCTCAGCATCATGAGAGAGTATGACGTAAGGCTGCTGGTGGTTACGAAAAGCGACATTGTGGTGAGAGATCTGGATATACTGTCCGAGATGCGGTGTGCAGTAAGCATAACCATCACGGGACTCGACTTTCTCGAACCCAATGCACCGCCAACTGAGAAAAGAATTGATGCCCTGAGGAAAGTAAAAGATGCGGGTCTGCCAGCAATACTGCGATTTGATCCTGTAATTCCGGAAATTAATGAAAATCGACTGGATATAATCGATCGCAGTAACCCGGATCATGTTGTGACGTCGACCCTCAAGTTGAAGCCGGATTCTCTTGCAAGAGTTTCAAAGATCCTTCCCGGATTGAACGAAAGATATCGGGAGAGAGTAGGCAGGTATTACTACATGAAAAGAGAGGACAGGTACAGGATAATGAAAAGGATAGAAGAATTCTGCCTGGACATCGGGATTAGCTGCGCCTTCTGTAGAGAAGGTTTTGAATTCCGTGCAGAATCCTGTGACGGAAGTCATCTGGTTAGCACAGCACAAAATAACACATTAAATAAGTTGAAAAATTTTTAAATATTTCTGCCAAAAAAAGGAGAAACGGGAGGTGTGGGAATTGAGCCTTGCCAAGCTATTTCTTCATGAAAGAACTGTAGATATATTACTCAGAATCCTGGAAGCGGAGGATGCGAATGAGAAAATCTATCCCCTTCAAATATCAACCGACGTTGGTTCACCTTACAGCTATATTTCCAAGGTTCTCGGTGAATTCGAGAGGAATTCAATTGTTGAGAGCAAGGTAGAGGGGAGAATGAGGGTTATAACTCTCACAACCTACGGACGGAAGATTGCCGAAATGCTGAGGGACTTGAGGAATGAGCTGGATAAAGACCTGAACGCCAGAAGGAGACTGGATATATTAAAGAGTCTTGCCGGAAATGGTAGAAAGGAAATGAAGGTGTGCCTTCCAATTTTAGCCGAACTTGAGATTTTGAAAAAATCCACGGATGATGAGGGTGTTGTGGTCGAGACGGAAAAGATTATGCGGGAACTGAGAAAGATTATTGAGGAGGTAGCATGAAACTTCTTGAGATTGTGGATGGTTACAGAGATGAAATGATCAGAACACTCTGTGACATTATCGAAATAAAAGCAATACCCCCGGAGTTTGATGGAGATGGTGAGTTCAGAAAGGCTGAATACCTTATGAAGCATCTTAAAGGTTTTGACTCCGTGGAGAGGTATGACGTCAGGGATGAGAGAGTTAGTGATGGAGTCAGACCTAACATTGTGGCGAAGATAGAGGGTGCACTCGAGCGAACAATCTGGATTGTCGCCCATCTTGATGTCGTTCCCGAGGGTGACGAAAAACTCTGGAACACCCCTCCCTTTAAGGGCGTAGTTAAGGACGGCCGGATTTACGGACGAGGCAGTGAGGACAATGGACAGAGCATAGTTTCATCTCTTTTTGCCGCAAAAGCCATCATCGAAAGTGGCTACACTCCAAAATACAGTTTTGGAGTCGTTTACGTTGCTGATGAAGAGGCAGGAAGCAATTATGGTATCAAACATCTGATTGAACAGGATATTTTCAGCAAAAATGATATGTTCATCATTCCAGACATAGGAACGCCGAAAGGTGATATGATAGAAATTGCTGAAAAAAGCATATTGTGGCTTAAATTTAAGGTATATGGTCAGCAAAGTCACGCAAGCATGCCCACAGGCGTCAACGCCAGCAGAAGGGCGATGGAGTTCATCCTGGACCTTGATCAGAAACTGCACTCCAAGTTCAACCGAAAAAACAACCTCTTCATCCCACCCCACTCAACATTTGAGCCAACAAAAAGAGAGAAAAATGTTGACAACATCAATACAATCCCAGGACTGGATGTAAGCTATATGGATTGCAGGATCATTCCGGACTACGATGTAGCAGAGGTTCTTGGCTACATAGAGGACATCAGGAATTTTCATGAAATGAGAGGAAACGGTAGAATTGAGGTTGAGGTTGTGCAAAAGGTGTCATCTCCACAAACACCTGAGACGGCAGTGATAATAGGGAGACTGAAGAAGACGCTGGAGGTGCTGAGGGGCATTACTCCCAAACTCTACGGAATTGGAGGGAATACCTGCGCATCTTTCTTCAGACGGAAAGGATTTACCGAGACGGCGGCATGGTGCACGGCAGATGGTGTTGCCCATCAGGCAAATGAGTACTGTGTTATAGATCACATGGTCAACGATGCCAAGGTGTTTGCAATGCTTGCCTTCGATCCACAGTACTGAGCAAGCAGGGAGGTGGTTGCATGCACGGTGAATTCGTGGAGGTTGCGGAAAACGTCTATGCATACATCCAGGGGAGGGGTGAATGGTTCGTCAGCAACTCTGGATTGATAATCGGGGACAGATATGCTGTTCTCATCGACAGTCTGGCAAACGAGAGTAAAACGAGGTCCATGATTGAAAAAATTGAGGAAATAACCACCATGCCAATCAAACTTCTCGTAAACACTCATGGACATCCCGACCACGTATGGACAAATCACATGTTTGATGCCATAACCATATGCCAGGAAAATGCAAGAAAAGAGACGATGAATGCCTTTGTAGAAATTTACCAGTCTCTTTTTCCAGATCTTGATTTTAGCGGAGCAAAAATTACACCACAGGACGTTACGTTCAGGGAATCTCTCAGCATAAATGCCGGTACGCAAATTCTGCTGAGATATTCGGGAGTAGCGCATACAACAGGTGACTGCTATGTTTACCTGCCCGAGAAAAAAGTTGTCTTCTGCGGCGATCTGCTGTTTGCAAAGCCATGCACACCACTGGCTCTCGCAGGATCAGTCAAGGGGTATATAAACGCTCTAGAAGAGCTTCTAAAGCTTGATGCAGATGTATACATCCCCGGTCACGGAGGTATAGCCGGAAAAGAAGAGGTTGAGATCGAGAAGAGGTATCTGGAATTTGTTTATGAGGAAACAAGAAAGGGTATGGTAAGGGGACTTGGCGTGGATGAAATCGTTGAAAACATTGATCTAGGCGAGTTTTCTGAGTGGAACGAGGTGGAGAGAATATATGCCAACGTTGCGAGAGCCTACAGGGATATAAAGGGTGAGGACATGCAGTTTCAGGAAATTTTAGAGGTGGCAAAAAAGATGCTCGGGAAAAGGCTTAGATAACCGCCGTCTACTACTGCTATGAAGCTGGTCACGTTCGAAGTGCAGGGGGTTGAAAGGATAGGTTTTTTGCTGAATGGGAAAGTCGTCGACCTCACCCTGAGTTACGCAACGTATCTAAGAAATATCGAAGGAGAGACCACACCTCTGAGGATCGCAAATGCCAGAATTCCACCAGATATGCTGAAATTTCTGGATGGAGAGGATAAAGCTCTCCTCGAAGCAAAAAAAGCCTGTGAATACGTCAGCAACATGATCGAGAATGGAAAAGAGGTCAGGGCTCCTAACGGGGCTGAAGTTGCTTACGAGATGGACATTGTCAGGCTGAAGGCCCCAATACCCAGACCGAGGCTCATGGTTGACTTTTCGACATTCGAAGAACACGTTAAGATGGCGTATGAGAAGCTCGGAATGGATGTGCCGAAAGAGTGGTACCAGATACCTGTCGGGTATAAAATGAATCCGTCATCCGTGATTGGTACAGGCGAGCCAATCGTGTGGCCCAAATTTACTCAGCTCCTTGACTACGAGCTCGAGCTGGGGATAGTCATCGGAAAGAAGGGCAGGGATATAAAGAAAGAGGATGCCTACGAGCACGTTTTTGGGTACACAATTGTTAACGACGTGAGTGCAAGAGATATTGAACTGTTGGAGCTCAGGGCGATGCCTCTTGGCCCGTTAAAAAGCAAAGACTTTGACAACGGAACGGTGATTGGGCCGTGCATCGTCACGAGAGATGAAATCAAGGATCCCCACAACCTGAAAATGATAGCGAGAGTAAACGGAGAGGTATGGAGTGAAGCAAACACGAAGGATATGTACTGGAAAATCCCGGATCTGATAGAGCACCTCTCTAGAGATCAGACGATCTACCCAGGAACCGTAATACTCTCCGGCACTCCCGGGGGAGGTTGTGGAATGCATCTGGGCAGGCTTATCAGACCGGGAGATATAATCGAGATGGAGATCGAAGGAATAGGCACCATTAGAAATCAGGTTGTGAAGGCTGAGTGACTTCACAAAAAATCTTTAAATACTTTAAATCAAAAATAGCTTCGGTGAAAGCATGGGGCTTATAGACAAGATTCTCGGTAAGTCTGAAAAGATCAACATTGAGGAGTATGAGGAGCTTGACCTCAGCGAGTATGAGGCTGAGATCAGCAGCGAAGCTGCGGCATACATTAAGGTTGCAGAAGTTACTGGATTGAACGAAATTCCCGAGATAAAAAGAGAAATATACGACGGAAATATTGTGATTGCCGATATAGCCTTCATAAAACATGACAAGCTCACACTCGATAGGGTACTTAAAGACCTGAGACAGCTCGCCGAGGACGTGAAGGGAGATATAGTTGGCCTTGGCGAGGACTATGTGATCATAACCCCTACAGGAATGAAAATTGACAGAAACAAAATCAGAAGTACGGCAAGATGATACCCTGCCCGAACTGCGGTGAAGAGCTCAAGACTGTGGTGTCAACGTACGAAGTTCCATTTTTTGGAAAGGTACTGCTGACCTCAATTAGCTGTAAGTGCGGGTTTAAACATGCTGATTCGATTGTTGTGGAAACAAGAGAACCTGTGAGATACACCATCAAGATCAACAGAAATAACCTCTTTACAAAGGTGATACGGTCAACCTCCGGTACAATAAGGATACCTGAAATAGGTGTCAGCGTTGAACCTGGACCGGCCAGTCAGGCGTTCATCACGAATCTGGAGGGGGTGCTTGACAGGATTGAGGGAATAGTAAGAACAGCGATGCGCTGGAATGCTGAAGATGAGGAGAAGGTCGGGAGGTGCAGGTGGATTCTTGAAAGAATACAAAACACGCTCCATGGGGAGGAGGAGCTAACCCTCATCCTAGAGGATCCGCTCGGAAACAGCCTTATAATCTCTGATGAGGCTTTTAGGGAGATAATGAGTAAAGAAGAGGCCGAGAGGTTGAAAAAGGGTCTGACCGTGATCGATATCACCGGTCTGAACGAGGAGGAGCTTCTTGAAAGGAGTCAGTGAGTTCCTCAACAATTTTTTCCAGGTTCTCTTTTGATTTTTTCTCGAGTTCTTCATCCGAAATCGGCTCTATTCCGTAAATTACTTCCAGCTCTATCATTCTCTTGGCCTTTTTGTACTCGGCGTAAAGCTTTCCAAGCTCCCTGGCAAAATCAGTCAACTTTTCCGGACCCATAAAAAGTACGGCAATTACAAGGACAAGCATCACCTCTCCCCAGCCGAGCATCAATTGATGTTGACCCTCTGTTTATATCAACTTTCTGGCACATTAATGCACATTTATTTGCATAAATTTTTTAATTAATTAATTCTTAAAAAATGTATGCTTGAGCCCGATTCTAAAACCGAGTTCAGGTTTAGCAGAACGGAAAAGCTTGTCGTTCTCGTCGCAGCAGCCATAGGATGGTCCCACGATGCCGTTGGTCTGACCCTCCTCAACTTCCTTGCAGAACCGATAATGAAGGAGTTCAATGTTGGAACGCTTGAAGTGGGATTCATCTTCTCAGCACAGTACATTTTCTGCATCTTCGGTGCAATGCTTTTTGGTGAACTTGGTGACAGGTTTGGCAGGAAAAATGCACTCATTCTCTCGATACTCTGGGTAGTGATTTTCAGTGTCCTCTCTGCATTCGCTCCAAACTTCTGGACACTGGCTGTGCTCAGAATTATTTCTGGAATGGGGGTTACATGGGGATTGGCATTCACCTACATGAGCGAATTCTACTCCCCTAAGAGGCGGGGGCTCTTTGGTGGTCTGATCCACGCTACATTCATTTTCGGATTCATACTCTCCGCCCTTTCAGTATCACTCATCTATCCGGTCTACGGATGGAGAGCATGCTTTTTCGTAACCCTCTACCCGATTCCGTTTCTGGTTTTATTCGCCAAGTATCTCCCAGAATCCAGAATATGGGAGAAACACAGCTCAGAGGCGGAAAAATCGCTGAAGCTTAAAGAAATCATCAGCAACAAAACATACCTGAAGATGCTGATTTTAGCAACCATTCTCTTCTGGCTTGCAGAGTTTGCCTATCACGCAATAGTGGACTGGTCACCGACCTTCATAATCAGACAGTTTGGTTACGCTCCAGAAGAGGCGAGTGCGATAGTCCTGAGAATCTCGCTTGTTGCCCTGATAGTTTTGCCCTTCGTTGGGTTCATCAGCGACTACGTTGGCAGAAGGTCCAGCTTTGCTGCTTCCGCACTCATAGGCCTAATCGGGTGTGCAATGCTCGCCTATTTTACCCTCATAAACTACAATCCACAGCTTGCCCTGCTTTCACTCTTCGTGATTCCCATAGGCTTTGGCTCTCACGCACTCTTTGGAGTATGGAGCAGTGAGATGTTCCCCACCAGAATGAGGGCGACCGCCACTTCCGTGATTTTCAGTATTGCAAGGGGCCTGTCAGTTGGCGGTCTGGTGGTTGGATACGTTGCAACCTTTTCAAGTCTTCTGTACGGGATGCTTTTGGGCAGTATTGCCTTCTTTTTCATGATCTTTCTTCCCTGGCTATTGCCAGAGACCAAAGGAAAAGAACTGGAGGAGTTTTGAGGTGATAGAATGGATGGAGCTGAAGCTGTTGCTAAGGCGGTTATTAAGGAGGGAATTCGATGCGCCTTTGCCTTACCCAGCGGTGAAATTCTGCCGGTGTGTGAATACCTGAGCGAAGAAGGGGTTGATGTGATATTCACAAGACATGAACAGGCTGCTGGAAATGCCGCAGATGGATACGCCCGCGTTACAAGAGGCCCGGGATTTTGCATAGTTCCCACAGGACCAGGGCTTGCAAACCTTTTACCTGCGATTGCGCAGGCATATTACGCTTCAAGTCCTGTTCTTGCCATTGCCGGACACAGCAGGTATTCAAACCTTGACATGAACGCTTTTGAGGAAATTGACGGGCATCTCTGGGTTAAGGAATACACAAAGTGGTCAAGACTCGTGCCATTCACCAACAGAATTCACGAATACGTACAGGAGGGTTTCAGGAGATCGCTGTCAGGCAGATACGGACCTGTACTGATCGAAATCCCGAAAGATGTGCTCAACGGCAGTATCGAAGGAGAGATTGAGCTGAAAGAACCTCAGCACTATCGGTTTACCGGTAGGGTTGGGTGCGAGGATTCATTTATTTCAAGGGCAGCCGAAATTCTCAGAGAATCGGAAAAACCGGTGATAATCGCAGGTTCTGGGGTTTACTGGAGTAGGGCCGAGAATCTGCTGTTAAATTTTGCCGAAAAACACTCGATCCCCGTATGTGTCAGCGGCCTTGGATTCGGATGCATTCCATCTGATCATAGACTCTACGCAGGTCAGGCCTCTGCATCTCCCGTACTGAATGAGAGTGACTGCATTCTTGCTCTCGGAACCAGGTTTGACGAATTTTTGGGCTTTGGGAAAAGATTTCCGGAGAGTGCAAGGATCATTCAGGTTGATATCGACCCTTCAGAGTTGGGCAAGAACAGGTACGTGGATGTTGCGGTGAGCTGCGATGTCGGATTCTTTCTCTCCAGACTTGAACTCGACAAAAAATTCGACGAATGGGGCCAATCTGCTCATGTTTCGACGAATAGCATTGCGAGCATGTTCAGGGAGGCAGCAAAAGAAAATACCCGGCCGATAAAGCCACAGAGACTTATGGCGGAAATATCAGAAATAGTCAGAAGGGAAGATACGGTAATTCTTGATGGCGGTGAGACAACAGCGTGGGGATTCCTCTACCTCAGGGCAAGAAGGGCTGGAAATGTTATAGGCTCTCAGGGGCCCTTTGGCCATCTGGGTGCGGGAATTCCCATGGGGATAGCTGCCAAAGCGGCGAACCCCGAGAGCAGGGTATTCGTAATTACAGGCGATGGCAGCTTTCTTTTTAACGGGGCCGAAATCGATACCGCCGTGAGGCACAATCTTCAGATCATAGTCATAGTTGTAAATGACTCTGCATGGGGACTGGTAAATCACACAAGGCTTCTATCAACGAGAGATACTGAGAGAGCGAAATACGGAGCGATACTGAATGAGAATGCCAGATACGACAAGTTTGCAGAGAGTCTTGGGGCTTATGGAGAGCTGGTGACAGAAATAGATGAATTTAGATGTGCTGTGAAAAGGGCACTGGACTCAGGATTGCCAGCAGTTCTCGACGTTAGAGTTAAGCTTGATGAGATTTCTCCTCTCGCCTACATCCTGGCAGGCTCCGAGGGGTGATGAAATGGCAGTACTTATAACTGGCGGTTCCGGATTTCTCGGCAGGTTCATAGCCGAAAGATTTAGAGAGGTGGTCATACTCGACCTGAAGAGGCCGAAAAAGGGCGTATTCGAGTTCGGAAGTGTGACTTCGTGGCCCGATATTGTCCGGGTTTTTAAAAACCACGACATTGAAGGAGTGGTTCATGCCGCTGCGGAACTTTCAGTGAAGGCTGAAAAAAGCCATGCTGACACCTTTAGGACAAATGTAGAGGGGACACTTAACGTTTTAGAAGCGTGTAGACTGTTTGACGTCGAAAAAATTGTATTCACAAGCAGTCATTCGGTTTACGGACCGAAAAGTCAGCAACCCCTGAATGAATACTCATTTCGGGATCCCACAACATTCTACGGTGCTACCAAAGCATGTTCGGAGATTGTAGGTTGCTACTACAATTATACGTACGGCCTCGACTTCAGAGCGGTAAGGTTCCCGATCCTCATTGGCCCGTTCAGAGGTGGAATGGGAGCGAGTGTTACATTCTCTTCCTTCATTGACGACGTCTTTTTTGGAAGAAGTCCCGTAATAAGACTCCCGCCTGAAACCAGACTACCAGTCCTGTACGTCAGGGATGCTGCAGATTTTATTGTAAAATTTTACGAGAAAAACATCGTCTCGAGCCCGTTATTCAATGCTGGAGGTATCGCTCTGTCAATCGAGCAGATGGTCAGGGCGGTAAAGAATTTTTACCCTGAATTTGAGCCTGTTTACGATTACGGCGAGGAGGAGAAGAGAATTGCAGAAACCTGGACATTCATGACTCTTATGGCAGAAAAATCCGGAATACTTGACAGATACAGAAAAAACGAGGAGCTTGGATGGGAGATCAGATGGGATAGTCCGGAAAAGATCGTAAGGGATCACTTAAAGACTCTGGAGGTGGGAGTTTGAGGGCGTTTGTTGCCGGAGCAGGATTGATGGGGCAGGGAATTGCAGTAGATCTTGCCAGAAGGTACGATGTTCTTGTCTATGACATCAGCGAGCAGGCACTGGAAAATGCCCGTAAGATCATAACGGGAATTGCCGAAAAGGCAGAGGTGAAGGGGAAAATCGAATTCACAACCAGTCTGGAGGACGTTAAAGGGTGCGATGTTGTTGTGGAGTCCGTTTTTGAGAATCTGGAGGTTAAGGTCGAGCTTCTGCGAAAGATAGAGAAGCTCACAGAATCACCGATCTGCTCCAACACTTCGGTGATAGTAATTGACGATATTGCTGAAAGGCTGGAAAGCAAAGAGAGGTTTCTTGGCGTACACTGGATGAATCCACCCCACATTATGCCACTGGTGGAGATCATTCTTTCCAGCTACACTGATAATGAAACCGTCAGATTCGTAGATGGCATGCTGCGAAATATGGGAAAAAAAGTCGTCTACTGCAGAAACCGATCTCTTGTCAACAGATTTAACGCTGCTGTACTCAGCGAGTCTAGCAGGATGATCGAAGAGGGTGTGAGCTTTGAAGACATTGACAGTGTCTGGAAGTATCATCTTGGCATCCTGTATACACTTTTTGGCCCTCTAGGAAACCTGGATCACATAGGCCTTGATGTTGTGCACTTTGCCTCCCAGTACTTATACGAAAGATACGGGGATGAAAAGTACAGACCCTCAAACTGGCTTCTGGAGAAGGTACAGAAAGGAGAACTTGGAGTGAAAACAGGCAGAGGGATTTACCAATACCGGGACTTTGAATCGGCATATGAAGAAAGGATAAAAAGGATACTGGCGCTGATGGGGTGTCTCGATCTGAAATGATGGCAATCATGGCAGTTCTTACATTCGCCGCCTTCACGGTGAGAGTTGTCACCGGATTCGGCAGCGCCATTCTTCTCTCACCAATTTTCTCGAATATCGTACCTCCAAAAGAGGCCGTGGTTCTTATCATCCTGCTTGAATCTTTCGTAAACCTGATTTTTGTGTTTAATGAAAAGTTGAATTTCAAGCTTAAAGAGGTGTATCTGGGTGGTCTTTCCGGAATCGGCGCTGGAATATTCTTCTTCGGAATCGCATCTCAGGAATTAATCGGTCTGACGATAGGAGCGGGGATGGCGGTGCTTGCAGTTCTAATGCTTTCAGGATTTACCTTCAGGGTAAGGAACAGCAAAAATCTATTCCTTGGACTCGGTTTTGTTAGTGGGATTATGGGTGTGCTTACTGGGGTAAACGGACCGCAAATTGTGCTTGCACTCACAAGTCAGGGATACAGAGCAGAATTTATAAGGAGTTTCATGATAACGTATCTTCTCGTAATCGATACCGTTACGCTCCTTGCCTACCTGTTTTCAGGATATCTGACTGCAAAAACGCTGGTAAAGTTCGCCATACTCGCACCTTTTGTATGTGCCTCGTACTTGGTTGGTAAACAGATTCTCGGAAAGCTTGACGGAGAAAATTTAAGGAAGATTATGCTTCTGGCAGTTATGCTCTCCTCCATCATTCTGATAGCAAGATACGGAGGTGGTTTGATTGGATAGCTTCTCATTTGAATGTGTGAGGATTGTTTTTGGGTGCGGATCTCTCGAAAGGCTGTCCGATGAGGTAAAGATGTTAAAAGGAAGAAGGGTCGCCGTTGTTACCGACAGGGCGTTGAGGGAAACGGGAGAAAAAGTGTGTGAGATTCTGAACAGATCGGGTCTGAATTGCGAACTGTGGAGTGGTGTAACTGCTGAGCCGGAAATTGATGTGGTAAAGGAGTTTGTCAGCCAGTTCGATTTCGATACAGTGGTGGGAGTTGGTGGTGGAAGCACCCTCGATGTTGCTAAGTTGGCTGCGGTGACTGGAAAAGACGGAGATCCGGAGAGACTTGTTGGGAGAGACGTATCCGGCAGAAAGGCAAAACTCATTCTTGTTCCAACAACAGCCGGAACAGGTTCAGAGGTGACCAAGCTCGCAGTTTTCAAAATTCCGGGCAGAGAGGTAAAATACGTGTTTGACAGCCCCTCACTCTACGCAGATGTTGCCATCGTTGATCCAGTTTTGACGGTGTCTGCTCCACCAGAAGTCACAGCGAGTTCCGGAATCGATGCTATCTGCCATGCAATCGAGGCGTACACCTCCAGATACGCAAGTCCGATTTCAGACGTTCTGGCAGAGAAGGCGATAAAAACAGGTTCAAATGCGCTCAGAGAGGCTTTTGCAAATGGTGATAATCTAAAAGCACGGACTGGGATGTCGTATGCGGCACTTCTTGCAGGAATAGCCTTTAACAACGCTGGAACCGGTCTTGGACACGCTCTGGGTTATGCGCACAGCCACATCCACAATCTTCCCCACGGCGCCAGTGTGGGGGTCACAATGCCATACGTGCTGCAGTACAATGCGATAAGTGATCTCAAAAAACACGCCAGAATCGCCCGGCTTTTGGGCTCGAACGTCAGGCATACAAGAGACGCAGCATTTCAGGCGGGATTGGAGTTCGCAAATCTTCTCAGAGATCTTAACATGCCATTGAAACTGTCAGATCTGGGTGCTGGAGAAGAGGACGTTTCAGACATCGTGGAGAGGATATTTCTCAGCGAAAAGCATGTTTCAAGGAATCCAAGAACTGTGAGAAAAGAGGATATGTTTGAACTTGTCAGAAAGGCAGTTTACGGTCTACTTTCGGCTGAAAACAACTGAAAAGCCGTTAACGGTAACAGTCTCAACATCCATATCATATTTATCGCTGTAGTATTTCTCGAACAGGAGCTTCAGCAGATTGAGGTGTATTTCCGATACCCTGATACTCCTCATATCGTGGTAGAAGACGAAGTTAATCCTTCCACCCAGCCTCTCAACTTCAACATGTTCTGCCCTGTTCAGAAGCTTCCAGAGTTTGCAGACGTTATCAAGAAGTTCTTCGAAACTCAGGTCGCTTATCGGTTTTTTCGAAATGTATTTTACAGCCATCTCTATCATACTCTCCTTAACTGCTCTCTCTGTGTCCCCCTCTGCGAGGGCTGTATAGTGGTCCTTGGCACAGAGGGTGAAATTCAGGTCTCTGACGAAATTCAGCAGGAGAATGTCTTCCTCTCCAACACTGGCGGTGTATGCTGAGTTGTAAAGGATATCAACTGCTCTTTCTATGATGTTGCTTAGGGTCTTGTATTCTTTTTTCAGTTCCTCGATCTTTCTGAATGTTTCTTGAGAAATAGTTGTGTGTATTCTCGTTTTAACCATATAATTTCTTCTGGCCAAATTTTAAAAATGTAACTCCAATAAATGTTTTATATATCACCACCGGACTTATCTCATGCATCCGATTGGCGTTGATATTGGGACGAATTACACAAAAATAACCGCAGATGGAAGAAACGTGCTTGTTTATCCTTCAATTGTTGCTTACGGTGAAGAGAAAGACTGGAGCCTGAAGGGGGAGACCAAAAGTGTTTACGTTGGTGACGAGGCGCTTTCAATCGTCCAGTCTATGGAGAACGTTGAGGTTCTGAGACCCCTCTATGAGGGCAGGGTTCTTCATGAATCCTACCTTGAGCTTGCCAGATACGGGTTGAAAAAGATCGGGAGTAAGGAAGGTGCCATAATAGCAACGGGTTTGCCTGTAAAATCGTCGCGAAAGGAGAGAGAAGAGTTGAAAAAAGAGATGGAGACGGAACTGAAGGCGCAGGTGCTGATTTTCCCCGAACCGGTTGGTACGATGGCATACATGGGCATTGAAACGGGAGTGTGTGTGGACATAGGGTTCGGAACGACCGATGTGCTCGTCATAGCAGACATGGAGTTTCTTAAGGGCGATACGATGCTCATGGGGGTCGACAAGCTGTACGAGAATCTCGAGGTCGCCGTTAGAAACAGAGTTGGAATCAGCATCACTCCCGAGGAAATGACAAAGCTTCTCACGACGGAAGGTTTCGAAATAGGAAGGATCAGAGGTGGCAAAAAGGTCAGTGTAAGCAGAGATGAAATTATGCCTGAATATGAGAAGCTTCTCAGCTCATGGGTCGAGAGAATTGCGAACAGGGTAAAGCTCGTGCTGGAGGGACTGTCAACCATGCTGATAGAGAACTTCACGATCACAGGCGGTGGAAGTCTCCTTCCCGGTGTTTACGAGATGTTTCAGGACAGTTTTGCGGACATCGGTGAGATAAAGAGGCCTGACGACCCGCTGAGGGCAAACTCCGTTGGATACTACCTGCTTGCGAAAGCGATGGCTGGTGAGAATGCCGAACGAAAGGAAGAGAGTGACGTGGAAATACTGGATGCGGGTGATAAAGAAGTTAAAAAAGGGAGGAAAAGTAAAAAATGAAGATTACGGTCGATATTCCACCAGATATGGAGAAAATACTTCTGAAAAAATGTGAGGAGGCCAAAGTGTCTCCATCAGAATTTGTTTACCTCCTTCTTGAATGGTATTTCTACAGGAAACAGAAGAAGACTGAGACCACAGGAGAGTTAGGTGAGTTGCTCAGAGTGGCCAAAGAGGTTGCCGAAGAACGGGTGAGATTCTGCAAGTTCAGCGATGGAGCTTACTGCGCAATCGAAACCTTTGAGGACGTTTTTTCTGATAAGGAACCAGTCCCGATATCCCCATACAGGTGCATATTTTGCCTGTATTATGTGGACAAAAGGAAAGACAGAAGAAGGACGGAATTCAGAGAGCTCACTGAGGCGAAGATGTATGATCTTGCCAAAATTGCAGCAAAGTTCGTGGTCGAGCTTTACGGTGATAGACTGGGGTACAGGCCGAAAACGACCACCGATAAGGTTGTTGAAGACCAAGTGGTGAGAGATGAGGAAAAACTGCCAAAAAAGGCAGGGGTTAAAAAACTTCTTGACTGGTAGGGTTGGGCTCAATATCAACGGTGATTTAAGCAGAAGTGAGATTGCAGCGAGAGCCAGGATCGCAGAGAGTTCCGGAGTAAAAATAATCTGGATCGGAGAGTTTGAAGGTTTCGATGACCCTTTTGAGGTCGCTGAAATAATAAGCAAAGAAGTGCGGATAAATATCGGGTTTGGGGTTATTTCGGCCCAGAGGAGATGTGATGAAATTGTAGAGAGACTGAAAGATCTGTGCGCTAAATACGGAGAGAGATACGTTCTCGGTCTGGGAGCGGGTAGGGCTGACAAACCTCAGACCGCTTTTAAAAGACTCAAAAGGTGCATTGAAGAGCTGAGAAGCAGTGTGCCGTATCTTGTAGTAGGTGCTGGATCCCCCGGAACCGTCAGACTTTCATCATCTACAGACGGTGTTCTTTTCAATTCGGTCAATCCCGAATTCGTTAACTGGCTTAGACGGTATCTCGTAAAAGATGTGTTCAAAGCTTCGTACGGTCCGGCTCTGATAACACCGAGTGAGAACGAGGAGGACCTCCTTATAGCTGCATCCATAGTTTTTCTGGGTAGTAAAAGGCTTATATCGGAGTTTGGATTTGAGAATCTGGAACAGGAGATTTCAAAGGCGAATCTGACAGAGCTCATAAGCCTAAGAGAGGCAGGTAGAAGTATCAGAGATTGCGAGACTTCGGACGCTCTTTTCAAGCACAGGGATTTTCTGCTCAACAACTTTACAATCTGCGGGGATCTTGAATCATTCATCTTAAGGCTGAAAGAGCTACTTAAAGTAACGGACCATGTGGTACTCTCAGATCCCTTTTTCAGAGACCTAAATGCAATGAGGCTGCTCGGAGATATATGCAGGGTGGTGGGTTGAGGGAGGTTGTGAGGTTCATAAACAAATACGATCCGGGAAAATTTCCCGAGGACTTCTCTTACCCCGACGTTATACAGATGGGTTCAAACGAGAATCCGTACGGTCCCAGCGAGGCTGTGAGAAAGGCTTACATGGAATCTCTTGACATGATAGCCCGCTATCCAAAGGCAGACTACCACGAACTGAAGGAAGCCATCTCATCATACATAAAATTCCCGGTCGAGTGCATCGCTGTTGGTTGCGGGGCATCTGAGCTCATTCAGGCAGTTTGCAACATCATCATTGAGGAGCTGGACAGGGTCGTGATTCCAATGCCCTCTTACACCCTTTACGCAATTTACGCCATGCTGAGGAGCGCATCCATAAGTTTTCCGGTTTTTGAACGCTACGATATTGATGCTGACAGAATTGCAGAGGAAAATCCAAAACTCGTCTTTCTCTGCTCTCCAAACAATCCCACGGGGAACTGTATAAATGAAAAGGTAATCAGGGGTGTGATCGAAAGCTCAGAATACGTTGTCCTTGATGAGGCCTACACTGAATTTTCAGGGGAAAGTCATGTTGAACTGGTGAAAGATTACGAGAATCTGATAGTTCTGAGAAGCTTTTCCAAGTACTTTGGACTCGCAGGAATGCGAATTGGTTATGCTGTCTGCAGTACCGATCTCGCAGATGCCATTGAAAAGGTCAGACTTCCCTTCGCAATCAGTTATCCGGCAGCGAAAACTGCAATTGCAGCTATAAACTCCAGAGATTACTACGAGACTGTGAGGATGAAAATCGTTTCAGAAAGAGACAGACTTTACCATGAACTTAAAAAAATCGAATGGTTAAAGCCCTACCCATCTGAGGCAAATTTTATTCTGGTGAAGGTTGAGGGTGAGAAGGATATAGTCGAAAGACTGGGTGAGAAGGGGATAATCGTCAGGGATGCGGGCATTATGGGTCTCGATGGTACACATATTCGAATAACGGTGGGCAGAAAAGAAGAAAACAACAGGTTGCTGAAGGTGCTCAGAGAGTTAGAATAAATCCTCGGCTCTCACAACTTCCACACCGTCAATCTTCCCCTTCCTGTCGCTCACCACCTTTGCCCTGAGAATCTTTGCTGCTGCAATACTCTCGGCCATCTCAATACCATGGTCAAGATACTTTTCCACCTCCTTGGAAGGAACATCCACTATCTCAAGATTCATCATGGCCCCGGCTTTAGGGGGCAGCTTTCTGTAGTTCTGTCTCGTAACATACACCTTTCCACCATAATTTTTTTTCATGAGTTCTACTGCACCTTTCGAGTCCGCAACTATCCTCAAAGGCATCTCTGGTAGCGGCATGGAGAGCAGAATGTAAACCCCTGCGGCCATCATGGCCCATGTTGCTATGAGCGTAACAATCGCAACAACGCCTTTCACGAATTCAGTGAGCCTTATCACGTCGAGGAGAATCAGAGCAAGAAATCCAAACAGAACGAATGCTGTCGAGATGAGAATCGCAGCTATGGTATCTCTTCTTCTTACCTCCCTAACCAGTTCTTCAAGGGCTATTTCAAACTCGTCCATTTTCTCACATCCTTCCACCAACAAACAGGATTATACAACCGTTGTTGGCTGCAATCTCAGCGACCTCTCTGTTTGAAGTTACCAGAGGTTTTTTAAGTTTGATAGCCGCTGCTATGCATTCCGCATCTTTTCTGCTGATACCGAGATTCATAAATCTTTCAACAAGCTTTTCATCCGGAGTTATGATTATACCACCCGGAAATGCGTTTGAGGGTGTGGAGTAGAGCCTTCTTCCGTATGCCCTTAGCAAGGCATATCTGTGGGGTGTGATCATGTCGTTACCAACAACAACACCCCTTCTTGTCATAAGCGGGAACAGGACCATGGCGAAGAACAGGCCGTAAGATGCCGGAAGCATCGTCGCAACGTATCCTCTTGCCTCCTCCAGCGTTATTTCAGGTATGGCTGGAGATGGCAGGTTTATGGAAACGGGAAGGGGTTGTAATGAGGGAACCCGAGGAGATGTCCCGGTCTCACCTCCACCGGCCCTGCCCTTACCTTCTGCGTTAGCACCAGCAACCGCTCCTGCACCGACTGAACTGGCAGCACCACCTCCACCGCCAACTCTACCCGAATTTGTAAAACCTTTCAAAACTGCGTAACCAACAATGTAGTCGTTTCCCACACCTGTCACAGGCTTAATGTACACCTTACATGTTCCGGAAAGCCTGGCCCTCGCCCTCATATAAAATACGGGTATTTTGTCAGTCACTACTGAGGATGAAAAAGACTTCATTTCTCCCGATTTCAAAAATACGGTTTCATTAAATAGCTCGGTTTTGTTGGAGTAGGTATGATCGTCAATCCTGAGAACATACCATGCCTCGAAGCTCACATTAACATCTCTGCTCAGATTGTTTTTCAACTTAAAGTCAGCATACCATTCGCCACCTCTCTTCTCCTTTTCCACGGATATCTGCACATCAACCCCGTACCTGACCGGAATGACATCCTCAATCTGGAAGTGGATCTTGCCATCAGGTATCCTGAAGCTGCTGGTGTTGATAAAGATAGTGAATTTCGATTTGCCGTGAGGAGGTATGGTTTTGTTGAAAAATATCGATTCGGTCACTCTGCAATCGTCACATCCTTCAAAACCGGTGAAGGTCGGAATTGTGATATTCACATCAACTGAACGGGAATAATCGTTGAAAACTGTGTACGTAATGTTGTGTCCCACTACATCGGCATCAATTCTCAACGGGAAAGGAGATGGAGATAAGGTTTTGTACGGATCTATTTTTAGATTCTCTCCTGGTCTGACGCTTGGTATGTAAACAGTCTCTCCCCTGTAGCTCAGTTCGATATCATAAAGTGGAAAAGGATTGCTGTTGGTGAAATTAACCACAATCCAGTCCTTGCCAACCTCCTGAGTCTGATTTGGATAGAACAGAACATCCCTGTATTCGTAAATACAGGAAGAGACCTCCGTAATGGAGAGAATTAAGATCATCAAAGCGAGGTAAACAGCCCTCATTTTCGTTTCAGCCCTGCAATTGCAGAGATGGCAAACAAAAACAGCAGAGTTCCCCAGAACGCTATGTATCCCCTGACAGGAAGCATTGGAAGTGGCAGTATGGAGAATTCAGCAGTGTAAAAGGCTATTCCACCCGCTGGAATGCTGCCAGTCCAGAGGGGATTGCTGCCCGAAGATTTTGGTTCCGTATAGCAAAGTTTCCAGCTCGAGTCCACGTTTATCTCCAGTTTTCTGATGTTCGTATCAGCACCGACGGGTATCGTTACACTCTTGAAGAGAATTCCGGAGTCCACAATGTCAGCATCGTACTCGACAGTGAAGTTCAGGCTTTTATGGGGTTCAATCGGATACCAGATTTCATAAACTATGGTGGTGTAGTCTCCCCTATCCTCCACACTGGACTTGAATTCCTTACCTTCCGAGTACACTTTGAGATTTCTGACCTTTACCGGAACTCTCTCTTCAGTAAATGGTAATGAAAGAAAACCTATCTTTAGTGGTTGAACTTTTTGCAACCTTATCTCTCCAATTCCGGGAACAACCGGTTTGTCTATTAGGTTCTTTATCGTGATATCATATCTGACATGGGCTGTCCCGTCGATCTTTACCGTGATTTTAAAATTCGAGATTTCCTCCACGCTGCTAGCCTGAACAGCAGGTATTGCGATAAGCACTAGGAGCAGCACTGCCAGTTTCCGCATCATGTTAAAAAGAGGGTGAAATTTTAAAAAATTAACTTCTTTTTCTGTAACTCACCAGTGCCAGAAGTCCTGTTATCGCTGTGCCGATAGCCATGACTGACTCGTAGCTTGATGAGGCTGAACCGCTGACAACGGTTATTTTCGGTGATGTCTGCTCATTCACCGACAGCATTGGGTCAATACCCACAATGAAGGCATCCAGAACCTTGAAATCTCCGCTGCCCTGTATCTGATAGAACACAACCACCGCTTTGTGGCTGCTCAGCTCATCACTGCTTGCCACCCCATCGCCATTGGCACCCGGCTCCAGAGGGTTAAGTCTCCATACGTAACCCTCATCGTACCCGCTCATCGGACTTGTTATAACGGTTGGAGCACCGGCCAGCATGGCTGGATCATTGACCCACTCTGAATCCCCGAGTGTTGTCCAGTCGTTATCTCCAACCAACCTCTGGAAGTTTGCGGGTATCATGTCATACACATACACGAAAGGCGATTTCTCTCCACCCAGATTCTCAACGACGAGTTTCACATCAAACACGTTATTACCGGCGGTGCTGTTTTCCCTGACATACTTTGTGACCTTAACCAGATAACTTCCTATAACATATATCTTTTCTATAACGATGAAATTTGAGCCATACGTGGTATTTATGCTGTGGTTTGTGCTGCTAACTGTATCCCAGCCATTGGTTCCCCTGACTAGCTTGAAGGTGGCATTTGCCCAGACTACAGGAACCTGGTTATACGTGAAGACCATGTCACCGGTCTTGTAGGATGGGTTTGATGCATCCAGTTGCTGATTCGGCTCATAACCACAGATTACATTCGATCCGTCGAGAGCCGTGCCACCGCTGCAGTTCGTGTCTGCGAAGTTGCTATTCTGCACATAGCTGGAGAAGCTTCCCTGCTGAGTTGCCCAGACGGTGACGTTGGTCAGAACATACACGAGATTGCCTGTCGTCTTGCTGGTCACCGTCACGTTCGCTTTCCAGATGTTCCCGCTGAAGGGGCCACTCTTGTTCACCGCAACACTTGCATTACCGAAAGCAAAGACGTCAACGACCTTTGTGCCGCTAACACTACCGTCAAATCCGAATTTCAGAACTGCAAAGCCAAAGGGTGCAAGGCGGTACTGGAATGCGGTGGCCGATGAATAGTTACCGCTAACCTGGAACGTTGTATTCAGGTATGCTGACGAAGAAGTTAGGGTCACATCTCCCGTATAGAACGCATCATTCTGAGTACTGGCCACAAAATCGCCATCGAAAAGATTGCAGACGCTCTGCCCGGTGAGGATCTGACAGCTTGTTATTGGACCGAGCGACTTCCAGTTATCATCTCCGAAGTTCGTACTTTCGTTGCTCAGGTATTTTGTCACATTTACCGTAACGCTTGGGCTGGATACGCCGATCAGGTTAAACCAGCTCTGGTTTATCGACACGTTGAAGTAAACAGTCCACGTGTATTCTCCTCTTGATGGTATTTTTGCCGGATCGAATTTTTCTGAAAAGTTGAACGGTGAACCTTTATCTATGCCCATTCCCTGATCATCAACGTCATATTTCAACTCAACACTCTCCCCATTTTTAAGAACAGGGATGTGAACGAAACAGTTCGCATTTGCGGTATTCAAAACCTTTCTGACCTTGGACGGAATATCGCCCACGTTTCCTGTAAGGTATACTCCTGCAGGCGGGTTTATCTCCGTGCACTTGGTGATATTGTTCTGGAGGTCAAGCGATACCCACACGTCGTAAATGCTCTCTCCCGCACTGTTGGTTATGTTAACAACGCCAGTGGTGTTGGTGCTGTACGTGAAGGTTGCCTCACCATTAACTATGGAACTGACATCAACCGTACTGTTGATCACCTCATCCACGCTGACCTCAAGCGGTGCGGCTGAAGTGTTAATGATAGTAATTATAAGCACTATAATCACAGCTCCTGTCCCCATTTCTGCGAATCTCCAACCAAACATGCTCGTAATGGTAATAACCATATATAAAAATTTTTCGAACTCTTGAATACTTACAACATAAAGTATATAATCCAGCACCAGAAACGTTTAATACTACGTTTCTATTGTGATTCTGAAATGGCCGAAAATGGTAAGTACGAATATATAATAATCGGATGCGAGGCAGCAGGGGTGGGGCTTGTAAGAGAACTCACCGCTGCAGGAAAAAGCGTGCTCGCAGTCGACACGTCCAAGGAGAAGATCGAATTGCTGGAGGATGAGGGATTTGATGCAATTATAGCCGATCCAGTAGATGTTTCGCTCTACAAATCGCTTGACTTCGAAAAACTATCCGCAATTCTTATCACGGGGAGTGACGACAGTAGAAATCTTGAGATCGTGAGAGCAATAAGAAAGATTTCAAAAGAAGCTTACATCATTGTTCGCGCCGGATCACAAAAGCTCAAAGACGAATTTGAGGATGCCGGAGCAAATCTGATAATTCTCGTTTCTGACGCAATAAAGCTGACGTTCCTTGAAAAGATCAAGAAAATGGAAACTTACAAGAGGCTGGAAAAACTCAAGAGAATTCTGGAATCGCTGAAGGGTAAAAAGCTGGGCATATTCACTCACGATAACCCCGACCCTGACTCCATGTCTTCCGCTTACGCTCTGCGGGAGATTGCAAAGCATTTCGAAGTTAATGCAGACATCCTTTATTACGGTGAAATACTCCATCAGAAAAACAGGGCCATGGTAAACATACTGGAGATCCCGATGACCAGAGCGGATGAAATTGATCTGAACGAATATGATGCCTTTGCAATCGTTGACAGCTCAGGACCGGGAGTGAACAACTCGATACCGCCACATCTTGACATTGCAATTGTTATAGATCACCATCCGGCAGAGAAGGTGGTTGCCGAGTTCATAGACCTCAGGGACGATGTGGGATCAACCGCTACGATTATGACTGAGTACATTAAAGAGCTTAAAATCGTTCCAAGCAAAATCCTTGCAACAGCTCTGTTTTTTGGAATAAAAAGTGAAACCGACGAGTTCAAGAGGAACACCAGAACTGCTGATTTTCTCGCATCTGCCTTTCTGTATCCCTTTGTTGATCACGAACTGATCGAAAAGATCGAAGGACCCGCAATATCAACCGAAACCCTGGACATTCTGGGTACTGCGATCAAAAACCGGCAGGTTTACTCCAGCTTCCTGTTGAGTTTTGCCGGATTCATAAACGACAGGGATGCGCTCCCTCAGGCTGCAGACTTTTTGCTGAGGCTTGAAGGGATCTCGACAGTGGTTGTATTCGGTGTTGTGAAAGATACAGTGTACATCTCTGCCAGAAATAAGGATGTGAGGCTCCATATGGGTGAGGTGCTCAGAAGGGCGTTTGGAGATGTCGGCAGCGCTGGAGGTCATGCACATGCAGCAGGAGCACAGATACCACTCGGCATTTTTGGAGAAACAAGCGAGAAGGAGTTGCTTGCAAAACTCATTACCGGGGCAATAAAGAAGAGGTTGCTTGGTGCCATCGGCATCGAGGTTCAGAGCTAAATTTTTAAATGCAATGCTCCAGACTGCGAGCAATGAAGCTGAACATAGTCATAGTTGGTGTTGGAGGGCAGGGTGCTCTGACCACTTCTGGAATTATCGCCAGAGCTGCTGCAAGAGCGGGGTTAAACGTTGTCACTGCCGAAACTCACGGAATGGCCCAGAGAGGAGGGAGTGTAGAGGTCCATGTAAGAATTGGTGATGTGATGGCCCCCCTCATCCCGGATGGCGGGGCGGATGTTTTGATAGCCCTCGAACCGTCAGAAGCTCTGCGCTATTCCAGATTTTTGAACAGCAAAACACTCGTTATCCTCAACACAAGGAAAATAATTCCTCCCTCTGTAACCTCTGGGACTGGCAGTTATCCAGAACTCGATGAAATCATAGGGGAGCTGAGAAAGATAACACCAAGAGTGATAGCCGTGGACGCATCCGAAATTGCGGAGAAGGCCGGGAACGTTCTGGCAACAAATGTGGTTGTTGTGGGAATGCTGCTTGGACTGTTCAACATGCCATTTGAATTGGAACATGTTGAGGAGGTTATAAAAGAGGTTATGAGCGACAGGATCGTGGATCTGAACCTGAATGCATTAAAAATGGGATATGAATCGGCTAAATCAATCCGGCCCTCTGCAGTATAAGTAAATCCTCTGTCTCTATTTTCTCTCCCCTCTTGAACATTTCGTAAATCTGCTTTGCCTTCCTTATAAGCTCCTCTTTCTCTCTCTGTTCCTTACTCTTAAACTGCTTTGACTTCAGAGCTTTGATAACCTTTTCAAGGTCCTTGATGTCCTTCCTCAATTTTATGGTCTCGTTGTGGCATCTGTCAGCCTCCTTCTTGCTTTCAACGAACTTTTCGTGCATTTCGTCTGCAAGCTTCCTTTTCTCATCGATTTCACTGAACATCTGGGAGAGCTGTTCATGGTACTTGTCCGCCTCTTCCGCATACGCCTTCAGCTCGTTAAGAAGCTCTTTTGCCTGGTCCTTCAGCTCCCTGATTCTAGATATGAGCTTCTTAAACTCCTCATGCTTCTCAAGCTGGTTTTTACGCTCTTCAAGCTCCTTTCTAAGCTTTGATATCCTCTCAACCAGAGCCCTTTCCTTTTCGATCGTGAGAACTGCGGTCTGCTGCTTGAATTCGAGCCTTCTTATTTCCTTCTCAATCTCTCCCAGAGGTCTCCCGCCCTTGTCTATGCTCTTTCGCAGCTTGTCAACTTCTTTATAGAGCTTGTCGATTTCCTTGAAAATTTCGTTTCTCTTGACTCTTATTTCCTTCACCTTCCTGTTGTACTCATCTCTTTTGGCCTTTACCGATTTGGTGGCCTCAAGCATTTCTCTGACGGTTTTGTTAAGCTCGTCCCTTTTCTTCGCATACTCTCTGGCCGCTGCATTAAGCTCGTCCCTCTTCCTTATGTACTCCTGAAGCTCTTTTTCAAGCTGTTCCTTCCGTTCTTCCAACTTTTCCAACATCATGCTCCCACAACAGCGTTCTTTTTGAAAAACTCTGAGGTCACTTATTGGGGATGTTAAAGACTGGATTTAAATTTTTCTCTTGTACATTGCGAAACTCAGGGGACTTATGACAGAATCTGACAAACTTTAAAAAACTTTTGGGTACAAGGACGGGTTTTGCAAACTGCTGAACAATGTGATCAAGGGGAAATCACAAATAGAATGGGAGAAGTATCATTGTAGAAGATAAGGTGAGGAGATATCAGGTGTCAGATACGGAGTGGTACGCACAACCGGTAGAACGGGTTTTTGAAACTCTGAAATCGAGTGGTGACGGTCTTACCACCAGAGAGGCAGAGGTGAGGATAAAAAAGTACGGATACAACGAGCTGAAGTTCAAGAAGACCGGAGTTATCACCAGACTGCTTCTACAGTTTCATAACCCCCTGATATACGTTCTGCTTGTTGCCGCTTTTGTTACTGCTTACTTCCAAGAATATACGGATACAGCAGTCATTGTGGGTGTGGTTATCGCAAATACGATTATAGGGTTTATCCTTGAGGGAAAGGCCCAGTCATCCATAGAATCTCTGGGGATGATGATGCCTCACTACTGTACTGTGCTGAGGGATGGTAAAAAGATGTCGATACTGGCCAAAGAACTTGTTCCGGGCGACATCGTCCTGCTCAAGAGTGGCGATAAAGTTCCAGCGGATTTACGCTTGTTTTACGCAAAAAATCTGTTCATCGATGAGTCGGCACTTACGGGAGAGTCCATACCTGTGGAGAAAAGTACTGAACCCATTCAAAAGCCGGATTTGCCCCCTGCAGATCAGCACTGCATGGCATTCAGCGGAACTTTCGTCACTCAGGGCTCCGGGAAGGGAATTGTGGTGGCAACCGGGGAGCAGACAGAACTGGGTAAAATTGCTAAAATTGTTATGGAAACAAGGGAAATAAGCACACCACTGATGAGGGAGATGGCGGAATTCACGAAGATTATAGTTATAACCACACTTGCAGTAGCTGCCCTCAACTTCGTGCTGGGTATCGCGTTCGGATATGACTTCTTCTATTCCCTAATGGCTTCCGTAGCTTTGGCTGTAGCAGCCATACCCGAGGGATTGCCGGCTGTTTTAACCATAACCTTGGCCCTGGGCGTGACTGCTTTGGCACACAAAAATGCGCTCATAAAGAAGCTGCCCTCAGTGGAAACGTTGGGCTGTACCACGGTTATATGCACAGACAAGACCGGCACCCTTACAAAAAACCAGATGACAGTTGTGAAGATATACAGCGGTGGGAAGTACTACAGTGTAACCGGAGTTGGGTACGAGCCCGAGGGAGAGTTTATCCTGGACAATACCAAAATTGATCCCTCGCAGGATGGGGATCTGATCGAAATACTGAGAGCGGGTATTCTGTGCAACGATGCGGGTCTGACTGTGGATGACGGAGAATACAGGATCACAGGTGACCCGACAGAGGTGGCTTTGGTTGTCTCAGCAATGAAAGCTGGAATTGACAGGAATTATCCGAGAATTGACGAGATACCCTTTGACTCGGAAAGACAGTACATGGCCACCCTGCACAAAGGCGATGGCAGGAATATCCTATATGTGAAGGGTACACCGGAGAGGATTCTTGAGATGTGCAAACACCAGTTGATAAACGGTCGGGTTAAACCGGTAATGTATGAGGAGATGCTGAAGGTTGCACATGAGATGGCAAAGGATGCTCTCAGGGTGCTGGGTTTCGCATATAAAATCGTTCCTGAGGAAAAGGGCAGACTTACCGTGGAAGATCTGGAAGATCTGACCTTTCTTGGATTTCAGGGAATGATAGACCCGCCGAGAGAGGAGGCAAGGGAGGCGGTTGAAAAGTGCAGGAGGGCCGGCATCAGGGTGGTGATGGTAACCGGCGACCACGCCCAAACAGCCAGAGCAATTGCAAAACATTTGGGAATTTGCGGTGAGGAAGATAGAGTTGTAACGGGTGAGGAGCTATCGAGAATGGACGATGAAGAATTGCAAGAGATCGTGGATGACGTACGTGTATATGCAAGGGTCTCTCCGGAGCACAAGTTTCGCATAGTAAGACAGCTGCAGAAAAAGGGACATGTCGTTGCGGTAACAGGGGATGGCGTAAACGACGCACCAGCTTTAAAGGTGGCAGACATAGGGATAGCCATGGGTATAATGGGGACAGATGTGAGCAAGGATGCATCGGACATGATTCTGGCTGACGATAACTTTGCCAGCATAGTTGATGCTGTGGAGGAGGGCAGGCACATCTTTGAGAATATCCGCAAAATAATTCTTTACACCATCCCCACCAATGGTGGACAAGCGTTGATGATGCTGCTGGCGGTAATACTGGCACCGTTCATACCCCTGTTCACATTGCGCCTTCCTTTAGAACCAATACAGATTCTCTGGATAAATCTGGCCGATGCTGTATTCCTCGCCCTGCCTCTTGCTATGGAACCCAGGGAAAAGGGACTGCTTGAAAAAGCCCCACGTGATCCCGGAGAACAGATAATAAACCGTCTATTTTTCAGAAAAGTCGGACTCGTTGCTGTGGTGATGGCAATCGCAGGATTTACCGTGTATTACTATTTCGGGGCAAAGGCCCTTTCGAATCCGGGTGATGAACTGCTGCTAACTCAGGCACAAACCGCAGCGTTTGCTGCCGTGATAGCCGTACACATCTTCTACCTCTTCACTGCTAGATCAATAACGGAGTCCGCTCTGACATTCAGTCCGTTCTCCAATAAATGGATACTGGCAGGTGTCGCAATAAGTGCAGCAACACTGCTCATGATAGTCTATGTTCCTTCACTGCAGATTCCCTTCAGAACAACTGCTATACCACCGGAATGGTGGATACCTATAATCCTGCTTGCATCCTCCGGATTTATCGTAATTGAAGTGGAGAAATTCCTGATAAAGAGACTCGGAAAATCGTAATCGATTAACAATGCAAGGCCCAGGACTCTGGTTAGAGAAAGATAAATAAAAAATTAATTGGTGTACATCTGCCTCAGCACTTTCTTATCTATCTTTCCAACACTGGTTTTGGGTATCTCGTCAACGATCTCAAATCTGTCTGGCACCGCCCATTTGGTTATCTTCCCCTCATCCACGAACTTCATCAAATG